>NZ_JBHXSC010000058.1:0-45824 GCF_042716505.1 Streptomyces sp. NPDC058674 | reverse complement strand
GTCGTTCTTGGCGAGGGAGCCGGCCGTGCCGGCGAGCGCGGCGGCGGCGGCCGCGGCGGCCGCCCAGCGTCCGTAGTGGCGGACGGGGACGACCTGCAACTCGTCGTCGGGAGTGGGATCTTGGCGGGTCGCGCCGGCGGAGGCGGTTGCGGCGGCCATGGTCAGTTCACCCCGGCGTTCTTCGTGGCCTCCTTGACGGCGATGGAGGCAACGCCGTACTTGTCGAAGATCTTGGTGACCGTGCCGTCGTCGATCAGGGCCTGCAGGGCCCGCTGGATGGCATCGCTGAGCTCGGGGAGCTTCTTGGACACGGCGATGCCGTTGGGGGAGGCTCCGTAGCCTCCTGCCGCCGCCGGGTCGTCGACGACCTCGAAGGTGTTGCCGCCGTCGGCGGTCTTCGCGGTCCAGCCCGCGGCCGGCTTCGTCTGGACCTGGGCGACGACCTTGTCCGAGCGCAGGGCGAGCTGGGCGTCGGAGTCCTTGGGGAAGGTCTGGATGTCGATGGCGGCCCTCCCCGCCTCCTTGCATGCGGTCTGGTGTGCTTTCAGGAGGTCGAGCTGGTTGGTCGCCGCCTGGACGGCGACCTTCCTGCCGCACAGGTCGGTCAGGGTCGCGATCTTCTCGGGGTTCCCCTTGACCACCATGATCCCGGAGCCGGAGACGGAGTAGTCGACGAAGTCGACGACCGCCTGCCGCTCCTTGTTGTCGGTCATCGCGGACATGGCCGCATCGAACTTCCCGGCGTGGATCGCCGGGACGATCCCGTCGAACTTCTGCGGGGCGAACGCGAACTTCACGCCCAGCTTGGCCCCCAGGGCCTGGCCGAGGTCGTAGTCGAGTCCGGTCAGCTCCGGCTCGCCCTCGCTCACGAACATCTCGAAGGGGGCGTACGGCACGTCGGTGGCCACCCTCACCGTCCCCGACTTCCTGATCGCCGCGGGGAGCGCGTCATGCAGGGCCTTGTCCTGTCCGATGGTCACTCCCGCGACGGCGAGCTGCTCCCTCGCGGCCGCGGGGGCGGGGTCGGTGGTGTCCGAGCAGGCAGTGAGCGTGACGAGCGCGGTCGTGGCAGCGAGTGACGCTGCGAGCAGGTAACGGGTCGGACGGGTGTTCATCAGGATCGAACCTCTCCGGTCTCGGGCCGACGGGAGTGTTCGCCGTCGGCTGCAGACTGGAAGTTACAGAACATGCAGATCCTTGGCTAGATGTAGCGCCCATTACATCCGGGTACGCATCCGTTTCGGACACCTACGACTCTCGCTCACGCCTCTTCTCAGGAGGTCAAGCACCCTGACCGACAGCGCGCGCGGCGAATATCGCCGTACATCTACCGTGATTCTTCCGCGGCTTGTAAGTTCCGCTACCACAGCGAAGCCGGTGGGCGGGAGAGCGTGACGCGCCCCCTCCCGTCCCGAGGCATCGCCCAGCCGTGCCCGCGTGCCGGGCTCACCCCCTCATCCCCTCCCCCACCCTCCGGAGCATCCATGGGCATCCAGTCCGGGCGGGCGAAGGCGGCCTCGGCCGTCGTCGCTCTCCTCACCCTCGTCAGCACGCTCACCGCGGCAGGTTCAGCCGAGGCGGCCGCCACCCGCATCCGCTTGGGCAGCGCCTCGGACGTCAGCCGCGCGTCCTGGCAGGGTCCCGCCTTCACCATGAACGGTGACGGCAAGATGATCCCCGCGTCCATGAGCGCCGCCATCGACGCCATCCGCGGCACTGCCGGGAGTCTTGACGTCGTCGTCATCGCCGGGTCCGCCCCGACCACCGGAAGCCCCACTCCGGAGTGTGACGCCGCCCTGGCCCTGCCCGGCGTCAACTCCTGCACGAGCTGGACCCTCACCGCGGCCTCGGACGGCGGCAACAGCCAAGTGAACGCCGACGTCCGCAACGCGGAGTTCGTGTACTTCGCGGGCGGCGACCAGTGCCGCTACGCCGCCTGGAAGGGCAGCGCACTGGAGGCGTCCGTGGAATCGGTCGTGGCCAAGGGCGGCGGGTCCGGGGGCGGCAGCGCCGGCCACCACGTCAACAGCCCGGTGGTCTACGACGCGTGCAAGGGCAGCGTCACCAGCGCCGAGGCCCTCGCGAACCCCTACGACAGCTACGTCACCTTCACCACCGGCATGTTCGACTGGCCGAACTACGGCGGAGTCATCAACGACTCGCACTTCGCCGCGCGCGATCGGATGGGCCGCACCATGGCCTTCGTGGCCCGCGCGATCAAGGACGGCCGGACCTCGGGCGGCAAGGCCTGGGGCGTCGGCGTCGAGGAAGGCAGCTCCCTGCTCCTCGACAAGAACGGAAAGGCGACCCTCTACGGCAAGGAGGCCTACGTCGTCCTCGGCGACCACCAGCCCGAGCGAGCGACCTCAGGCAAGCCCCTGAGCTTCTCCGACTACAAGATCTGGCGTCTCGGCCCGGGGCAGAGCCACGACTTCAAGAACCGGCCCGCCTGCGGCTACTACCTCCGCAGCGTCACCGACGGCGTCATCGACGCCAACCCCTACTCCGGCACCCCCCGGACCACCTGTGAAGCACCCGGCGGAACGACCCCGCTGGCCGAGACCGAGGCCAACGACACCCGCGCCACAGCCGACGACGCCACCGCCCTGGCCTACCCCGCCGCACTCACCGGCACCATGAAGTCGACCACCGACCGCGACCACTTCCGCATCTCCCTGGTGGCCGGCGAGCAGATCACCGTCCAATGCACCATCCCCGACGGGGCTTACGACGCCGACCTCTATCTCCTCGACTCCACCGGCAGCACCATCAGCAGGTCCGTGAACGACGGAGTGGGCGCAGACGAGTCCCTCACCCACACCAGGACCGCCACGGGAAGCGGCACCTACTACATCGAACTCGACGCCTACCGCGGATCGGGCAACTCGCCCTACACCTGCGCCCTTACGAAGACGAAGCCCTGACCTCTCGCGCCGAAAGAGCCACAGGCGCCGCGTAGTTCGCCGTACTCCCGAGCCGGCGGCCCGGGTGGACGGGCCCGGCGTCAGCCGGGCCCGTCGTGCGAATCGGCGGTGCGGCGGCCGTCAGCCCGTCTCAGTTGCCGATGCCGGAACTGCCGATGCCCGAGTTGCCGATGCCGTGGCTACCGATGCCCGTGTTGCCCAGGCCCGCGTTGCCCAGGCCCCAGTTGGCGACACCGGCGTTGCCGATGCCGTCGTTGGCGATGCCCGCGTTGCCGATGCCGTCGTTGGCGATGCCCGCGTTGCCTACGCCGTCGTTGCCGATGCCCGCGTTGCCTACGCCGCGCCCCGGCCCCGTGTCGTCAGCACTGGCTGCCCCGGCACCGCAGATGACCAGCAAAGCCGCGGCACCCAGCGCGGTCGTCACACGGAGAATGGTTGTGCGCATCGTCCTGTACCTCTCAGTTTGCGGATCTTTGCTCACTATCTGTAGCACGCGAATCCATCCAATATGGGGATGAATGCCCGAAAATACCGTGTCGTCTTCGCGGCGTTGCCGCATGGCGAGGGAGGAAGAATGAGCGGCATGACCATGGTGGAAGACATCGACGCCCGCGGTATGCAGCACTGTGAGACCACGGCCCTGGGCGTGCTGCTGCGACACGAGGGGCTCGACTTGTCCGAGCCCATGCTGTTCGGGCTCGGCTCCGGGCTGTCCTTCATCTACTGGGACAGCAAGAGCATGGGCTTCCCCTTCCTGGGAGGCCGGGTCAAGCCGTTCGAGCTCACCAGGCGCCTGGCCGCCGTACTCGGACTCGAGCTGCTGGTCGGGGAGACGACTTCTGAGCGAAAGGCGTGGCAGAACGTGGCGGCGCCTATCGACGCCGGTCGGCCGGTCGGCCTGCAGCTCGACAGCTACCACCTGGACTACTTCAGCACCAAGACGCACTTCGGCGGGCACGTCGTGGCCATGTACGGCTACGACGAACGGGACGCCTACCTGGTGGACACCGACCAGCAGGGTGGAGCCGTCTCGACCAGCCTCGCCGGCCTGGCCAGGGCCCGGGCCGAGCGCGGCCCCATGACCGCCAGGCACCGCTCCTTCACCCTCACGGTGCCCCGCAGCCTGACGCCGCCTCGGGACGGCATCATCCCTGCGATCAAGACCTGCGCCGAGGCCTTCCTCCGCCCGCCCATCGCGAACCTGGGCTACCGGGGCATCGAGAAGGCCGCCGAACAGGTGCCCACGTGGTTGCGGCGCAGCAACAGTCCGCAGGAGGATCTGCCACGGGCCGCCGTCCTCATGGAGCGGGCCGGCACCGGAGGCGCCCTGTTCCGCAATCTGTACCGGGACTTCCTCGCCGAGTGCGCCCAACTGATCGAGAGCAGCCACCTGCGCACCGGCCACAGGCTGTACAGCGAGGCCGCCACCCTCTGGACACAGGTGGCGGCACTCATCGGGACGGCGGGCGAATCCGGCGACGCGGAGTGCCTCGTACGGGCCGGCTCCGTCCTCCGCGAGCTCTCACGCGTCGAACGCGATGCCATGCAGGCGCTCAGCATGCTCGAGAGCCCGGTCCGAGCCCGGCCCGGAGGACGCCGGGTTTCCTGAAGGGCGGCCCCGGTCGCCGCCGCCGCACGGCACGGCGTGGCGGAGCACTCGCCGATGAAGACTCATCGAGGCTCTGTCTCGATCATTTGAACGAAATCAAGGACCGATTCACGCCAAGGAACCTCACACTTTCGGGCTCTCTTCAGCCGGACGCGCCGAGTTAACCGCGCAAACACTTCCGTCGGGCTACCGTATTCCTTGACCAATCCTTGACTCACGCTTTGTCTGTACAAGGGGTGCTGGATGTCCGGGAGGGACGGATATGGCGAGGTGTGACAGGCGGGATCGCGCTCGCGATCCTTTCCGTCGGGCAGCTCACCCTCTGCTCCCGGCGCACGCGGCGGTGTTCACACACGCGCACGGAGCCCGGCACGCTTGCGGCCGAAGACCAGTCCGGAATTGAGCCATCTGTGAGGTGCCGCGTGTCGGCACCTGGAACGGTGACGGCTGTCTCGGCGGGGCCGGCAGGCCTCCGCGCCCGCCCGCAACGCCCGGCGGCAGCCACACCCTCCTCCCCCACGCCCTGCCCGTCCGACGCGCTGTCCTGGCGCGCCAGGAGGATCGAACACGCATGCAGCCCCTCATCGACAACGCCCGCTCGTTCGGACAGCGCCCTGAGGAGTTCGCCAGACTCGCCGAAGGCCAGTCCCCCCAGGCCCTGTTCATCACGTGCTCTGACTCCCGGGTCGTACCGGCCCTGATCACCGGCGCCGCGCCCGGCCAGCTCTTCGAGCTGCGCACCGCGGGGAACATCGTCCCCCCGTACGCCTCCGAGCGCCCCACCTCCGAGGCCGCCACCATCGAGTACGCCGTGAACGTGCTCGGTGTCCAGGACATCGTCGTCTGCGGCCATTCGCACTGTGGTGCCGTCGGAGCGCTGGTGCGCGGCGACGACCTGGACCCCGTCCCCGCCGTACGGGACTGGCTCGCGTACGCCGCGAGCCGGCCGGTGTCGGCCGACCCGGACGACCCGGCGGTCGCCGCGTCCGTGCAGCACCACCTGCTCGCCCAACTGCTGCGCCTGCGTTCGTACCCCTGCGTGGAAAAGGGATTGGCCGAGGGTCGTCTACGGGTGCGCGGCTGGTACTACGAGGTGCACACCGGAGCCGTACTCGAACACCGCGCGGACACCGATACGTTCCAGGCCCTGTGAGCGGCGCGGTGAATGCTGTGATCAAGTCTCCCCATCTGAGGCAGGACTTCGCCGCCTCCCTCGTCGTCTTCCTCGTCGCTGTGCCGCTGTGCGTCGGCGTGGCCGTGGCTTCCGGTGTCCCTGCGGAACTCGGTCTGGTCACCGGCATCGTGGGTGGCATCGTCGCAGGGCTGATGCCCGGCAGCAGCCTGCAGGTGTCCGGGCCGGCCGCGGGTCTGACCGTGCTCGTCTTCGAGGCGGTCCGCCAGTTCGGGCCGGCCGCGCTCGGCGTGATCGTGCTGTTCGCCGGGCTGCTCCAGCTCCTCATGGGCGTGCTCAAGCTGGGCCGCTGGTTCCGGGCCATCTCGGTCTCGGTGGTCGAGGGCATGCTGGCCGGCATCGGGCTCGTGATCATCGCGGGCCAGTTGTACGCGGCGGCGGGGCTGAAAGCGCCTGCGTCCGGCATCGACAAGATCGCGGGGCTGCCGGAGGCGCTCGCCCGGGCGTTCGGCAGCCCCGCGGCCCTGGCCTCGCTGGGGGTGGGAGCGGCCACCATCGCGGTGCTGGTGCTGTGGCAGCGGATGCCGAAACGGGCTCGGGTGGTGCCTGGCGCGCTCGCGGCGGTGCTGCTGGCCACGCTGGCCACGCTGGCGTTCGGGCTGCCGGTGGCCACGGTAGAGGTACAGGGGCTGCTCGGTGCGATCCAACCGCCGGGGGCCGACGCCTTCGGACGCATGGCCCAACCGGCCCTCCTCGGCACCATCCTCGCGTTTGCGTTGATCGCCTCCGCCGAAAGCCTGTTCAGCGCTGCGGCCGTGGACCGGTTGCACGACGGACCGCGCACCGAGTACGACAAGGAACTCATGGCACAGGGCGCCGGCAACACCGTGTGCGGGCTGCTCGGTGCGCTGCCGATGACCGCTGTGATCGTGCGCAGCTCGGCCAACGTCCAGGCGGGCGCGAAGACCAAGGCTTCCCGCGTGCTGCACGGCGTGTGGCTGCTGCTGTTCGCGGCGCTGCTGCCGTCCGTGCTGGAGTTGATACCGCTGCCCGCCCTCGCCGGCGTCCTCGTGCACGCGGGTTGGAAGTTGATCCCGTTCCGGCAGGTCGTGCCGCTGTGGACGACGGACCGCGGTGAGGCCGTGATCCTCGTGGTCACGGCCGTGATGATCGTCGCGGTGAACATGTTCGAAGGCGTGCTCATCGGTCTGGCGCTGTCGGTCGCCAAGACGGCTTGGCAGGCCTCGCACGTCAAGCTGGAGGTCATCGACGAGGGTGTCGGCTCAGTCAAGGCGAATCTGTCCGGCAACGCGACCTTCCTGCGGCTACCCAAGATCCTCGACAGCCTGGAGGCGCTGCCTCAGAACCGCCCCGTGGAGCTGAACCTCTCTGGACTGCA
Source organism: Streptomyces sp. NPDC058674 (assembly GCF_042716505.1). NCBI lineage: Bacteria > Bacillati > Actinomycetota > Actinomycetes > Kitasatosporales > Streptomycetaceae > Streptomyces > Streptomyces sp. NPDC058674. The sequence continues at coordinate 38,760 of NZ_JBHXSC010000058.1, read as the reverse complement.
CCACGTCGACCACGCCTGCCGCACGGCGCTGCAGAACTGGGCCGAGCGGCACAGCGCGGCCGACACGGAGCCGGTGAGGGTCACGGCGCCGTAGGCGCACGCCCCGCCGCCCAGCGCAGCTCTCGGGCCGACCGCCTCGGAGGAACGTCGGGTTCGGCGTTTCACGGCGGTAGCCCGGGACGCCGCCCCCGCCGGCCGCCATGAGCTGATACCCACCATCACGTCGAGGGCTACCGCCCGCACTGCGCGCGGTACCAGTCCCCGTATCGGCCGAACTCCTCGACGAACCCCCGCCCCGGCGACGCCGACACCAGATCCCACAACCGGCTGCTGTCGTACCAGTGGTCCACCGCGAGGAACGACAACCGCCGGCGCAACACCGGATCCAAACCGTCCGGACCCGCCAAGAACGCCAACGCCCCCTCCAGATCCACCTCCCCCGCCGGCAGCGCCAACCCCAGCTCACCCGCCACCGTCTCCACCAACTCGCGCCCCGACACCGGCACCGGATGCCCCGCGTGCCACACCCCCGCCTCCGCCTCCCCACACACCGCGAGCTCCGCCAACGCCCCCGCCAGCGCGTCCACCGACACCATCGACATCCGCGCCCGCCCCCCGTCCACCCAGAACGGCAACCGCCCCAACAACTCCACCAACGACGGAACGACCCACCGATCCCCCCGCCCGTACACCAGATGGGGACGTAACACCGTCCCGCCCGCCGCCAAGACCAACCGCTCCCCCGCAAGCCGCGTCACACTCACCACCGACTCCGGCCCCTCAGCCAACTCCCCCTCCACAGCGCCCTGATGCACCCCGTCCCGATACACCGCAGCCGTCCCCAGCTGCACCACCCGAGCCACCCCACACCGCTCCGCCTCCGCCAACAACGCGGCCGTCCCGTACTCGTTCACCGCCCGGCACTCCTCCAGCGACCCGCTCACCCGCGCAGCCAGGTGCAACACCGCCCCCACCCCCTCACACACCCCGCGTAGCGACTCAGGCCGCGCCAGATCCCCCCGCACGCCCTCAACACCCGTCGGCACCTGCCCCCGGTGCACGACCGCCCGAACCCCCACACCCCCCCGGACCAACCGCTCCACCACGGGCCCGCCCACAAACCCGGCCGCCCCCACCACCAGAACCAGCCCAGTGCTCATCACCCACCCACCCCACCACAACACACCCCCAGCCCGCCCCCACACCCGCCAACCCCACCCCGGGACGAACCGCACGAACCACCACACCCCCGACACCGGCACAGCACGGATCGGCGCCCCACTGCACGGACCTGCGCCGGACACACAACCGCCCCGCACCGAAAGACACCGGGCGGGGCAGGGCAGGGCAGGGCAGGGCAGGGCAGGGCAGAAGACTACGGAAACCACGCGCAGACGGCGGTAAGGATCAGTGGATGACGCTGAAACTGCGCCACGGACGACTCGCCGGAGCCGTCAGGTCCGACAACGTGGTGGCCACATACACACCGTCGTCCCCGTCCACCTTCTTGCAGTTCGCCGTCCGGTACAACACCACGTCCACCCGTGTGTTGTTCTCCACGTGCGTAGCACCGCGCGGGATGTCGATCCGGTGACACCCCTTGACCAACGTGTTGGAGTACGACACCTCCACCGGCGAATCGTGACCCCTGAAGCTCAACATGCCCACCGTGCTCCGCCCCAGACCCGAGCATGCCGAAGCGGCGAACAACACCGCCACCACTCCCGCCGACACACCCACAGCACCACCACGGCGACGAGGGCCACGACCAAGACCACGACCACAGAACATGACACGGACCCCATCCAGACGGTGCCGACAGGCCATGCCCGCATCCTCCCCCGCCACCACCCAAGCGGCACCTCCAGCGCGGCCAACCGGATGGACGCCCACCACCCTGGGGTAGCCGGACGGCGCCTACGGCGTCCGAGGGGCGCCGGCGGACAAGCCGGACGGGGTACGCGCCGCGGGCGGCGTCCGCCGCTGTCAGACCGCGTGCTGCCAGAGCTTGACGGCGGTTTTCGGGTTGCTCGCGGAGTTCGACTTGTGCGCCGCCAGACAGCGGTACTGGCGGCCCAGATGGACGACCCGGTCGCCCTGGCCGTACTGCCGGTTGACTTTCCATTCCGAGAATCCCGCTGCCATGTGCATGTCCCTTTCGCCACCGCCGGCCCATCGCCGGCCCGTCCGATCTTCGCACGGCACGACGGAGCCGACCGACACGCCCGGAAGGCAGCCGGGGGCCAGGGGCGGCAGGAGAAGGGCGAGGGAGAAGGGCGGGGGGGAGACGGGCGTGGGCAGGGCCCTACGCGCTCGTCCGGGGATCCCGGACCGCGTCGACCGGAGCCGGGCGCGCGGGGCGGCGGCGGGAGACGGCCACTCCGGCCAGGCAGATCGCACCGCCCAGCAGGGTCAGCCAGCCGGGGATCTCGTCCAGGGCGATCCAGGCGATCAGCACCACGACGGCCGGCACCGCGTACGTCGTCGCGCCCATCTTCCCCGCGGTCGTACGGGAGAGGGCGTAGGACCACGTCGTGAAGGCCAGGGCCGTGGGGAAGAGGCCCAGGTACACCATGTTGAGCGTGGCCGTGAGCGGGGCATCGGGCAGCTGGGTCACCAGCTGGCCCGCGAAGGGAAGGGTGGCCGCGGTACCGACGAAGCAGCCGTAGGCGGTCACCTGGAGCGGGCTCGCGTACCTCAGCGCGGGCTTCTGCGACACGACACCCGCACCGTAGGTGAGGGCCGCGATCAGGCAGAGCACGACTCCGAGCACGGAGGAGGAGCCCCCGCGGGAGGTGGAGAAGCCCACCACCACGGCGCCCGCGAAGGAGACGGCCATGCCCGCCAGCAACATCCGCGGGAAGCCCTCCTTCAACAGCCAGCCACTCAGCAGAGCGATCACGAGGGGGCCGATGTTCACGATCATCGCTGCCGTACCCGCGTCCACCTCCTGCTCGCCCCAGTTCAGCGCCACCATGTACAGGCCGAACCAGAGCACACCGGACAGCGCGATGCCGGGCCACGCCCCCCGCGGCGGCAGCGGGACCTGCTTGACGACGACCACCAGGCCCAGGGCGAGCGACGCCGTCGCGAGCCGTCCCAGAGCCAGCGCTCCCGGCCCGAAATGTGCCGCCGACACGCGAATCGAGACGAACGCGGAAGCCCACAGCACGACCGTCACCAGAGCTGCCGCCACGGCGCGGTGATCGGTCCGGACATCGTCAACCCTATGATCCATGTGCGCCAACCTACCGACCTCTTTCCCGAACCCCTACACCCTTTCTACGGGGCCGGGGCCGGGGCCGGCGCCGGGGCCGGGACCGCGCACGGCGCCCGCGGGGCGGCGCATGGCCTCCCGCGGCTCCAGCGGTGTCGCCGGGCTACCGGCCCGGGACGGACCCGGCGCACGCGCCGAAGGCCACCATGTCCTCGGCGATGGCCCGGACCACCGCATCCGCATGGTCCACCAGGTAGAAGTGGCCCCCGGGGAATCCGCGACAGGTGAAGGCCTCCGCGGTCAGGTCCCGCCAGGCCATCGATTCGGCCACCCCGGCCCGCGGGTCCTGCTCGCCGCAGAGCACGCTCACCGGGACGCGGAGGGCGGGCCCTGGCTCGTACCGGTAGCTCTCCACCGCCCGGTAGTCCCCGCGCAGTGACGGCAGGATCAGCTCGCGGAAGTCCTCGTCGGCGAGGAGCAGCGGGTCGGTGCCCGCCAGGGCACCGAGGTGGGCGAGCAGTTCCTCGTCGTCGCGCGGGTACGCCTCGTCCTCCCGGTGGATGAGCGGGGAAGGCCTTCCGGAGACGATCAGTCCGCGCAACACGTCGGATCCGTCCTCCGGTCCGCCGGCCTGCATCCGGCGTGCCAGTTCGAAGGCGATCATCGCGCCCATGCTGTGCCCGAAGAGCACCAGAGGCCTGTCCAGCCAGGGCCGGAGGGCTTGGTGCACGCCCTCCACCATGGCCTCCAGACTGCCCGGCACCGGTTCGGCGAACCGGTCCTGGCGGCCCGGGTACTGCACCGTCAGCACCTCGGCGTACGAGGCCAGGTCCCGGGAGAAGGGGAAGTAGAAGGAGGCGTTGCCGGCGGCGTGCGGGAGCAGCACCAGCCTCGGGGCCGGCCCCGGCGGGGCGGGGTGGAAGCGGCGGATGCACGGATCGGCCCCGGGGCCCGGGGCGCGGTTGCCCGCGGTGGCCTGGCCCGAGACGTGCTGGCCCGGGACGTGCTGGCCTGGGACGTGCTGGCCCGGGACGTGCTGGCCCGGGACGCCGGTGTGCGCGGCGGTCATGTCCGCTCCTCGAACTCGTCCGTCAGCAGCCGCTTCTTCTGCGGCTTGCCCATGGCGTTGCGCGGTACGGCGGTGATGAACCGGACCTCGCGCGGCCGTTTGTGTACCGACAGGTGCGCCGCGACGAAGTCGGTGAGCTCGGCCCCCGTGACCCCCTCGGCGACGACGAAGGCCACGAGCCGCTGGCCCAGATCCGGGTCCGGGACGCCGACCACGGCGGCCTCGCTCACCCGGGGGTGGTCGAGCAGCGCGTTCTCGACCTCGCCCGCGCCGATCCGGTAGCCGCCGGACTTGATCATGTCGGTGGAGGCGCGGCCCACGATCCGGTGGACGCCGTCGGCTTCGTCGAGGGCCGCGATGTCACCCGTACGGAACCACCCGTCGTCGGTGTAGGCGGCAGCGGTGGCTTCGGGACGGCCCAGGTATCCGGTGAACAACGTGGGCCCCGTCAGCTGCAGTTCACCGATCTCGGCGCCCGGCTCGGCCGCGATGCGGGTACGGATGCCCGGCAGCGGGGTGCCGACCGTGCCCGGGCGGACCTCGCCTCCCGCGCGACCGCTGACGGTGATCAGCGTCTCGGTCATCCCGTACCGCTCCACGGGCCGGTGGCCGGTGAGGGCTTCGAGGTCCCGGAAGACGGGGGCGGGCAGGGCCGCGCTGCCGGACACCAGCAGCCGGGCCCCGGCGAGGGCGGCGGCCGCTTCCGGCGCGGCGGCGATGCGCGACCACACGGTCGGAACTCCGAAGTACAGGCTGCCGCCCGCCGCCGCGTAGGCCTCGGGGGTGGGGCGGCCGGTGTGCACCAGGCGGCTGCCGGTACGCAGGGCACCGAGCACGCCGAGGACCAGGCCGTGCACGTGGAACAGCGGCAGGCCGTGGACCAGGGTGTCCTCGGCGCTCCACTGCCAGACCCCGGCGAGCGCGTCCAGGTCGGCGGTGATGGCGGCGGCGGTCAGGACCACACCCTTGGGCGGTCCGGTGGTGCCCGAGGTGTACAGGATCAGAGCCGGGTCCTCGGACGCGTACGCAGACGTGGACGCGTCCCCGGTCGCGGAGGCGAAGGCGGGGGCCGTCGAGCCGGCGGCGAGGGTGGCGTGCTTGCGGGCGAGGTCGACCTCGATCCGGGTCGCCCCGGAGTCGCGCAGGATGTGCTCGCGCTCGGCGGGACCGGCGTCGGGCGGCAGCGGCACACAGGGCACCCTCGCCAGCAGGGCGCCCACCACGGCAGCGACGGTCTCCAGCGACGCCGTGGCGGTAACGGCGACGGCCCGGGTTCCGGCGATGTCGGCGGCCACCGCACGGGCGGCGCCGAGGAGTTCCTCGTAGGAGGCACTGCGCCCGGCGACGGTGACGGCGTCCGCGCGGTCCCCGTAGGCACCGGTGAGGGCGGTCAACATGGCGGCGACTCCCGTGGCGAGACGGCGGTGGTTACAGGCCCTCACCCTACGGGGAGAGCATGGCCGCCCGTCCCGCGCACCCGTGCATGTGGGGAGGCCCGGGCGCCGCTCGCTCACCCTCCCGCCTCCGGCCCGTGCGGTCACCTCGGGATCCCGTTGGCCGGGTCCGTGCTGTGAGCGCGACGGCCCGTCCGCACGAGAAACCCCCCTTCGTCAGCCCGAAACCCCGCCGGGGGCGGTATCCCTCCGGGAGCGGTGATCTCGCCCGAGAGCGGTGATCCCCCCCTGCGGCGGGGGCTCCCGTCACGGGGCGGTGCGCCAGCTCGGACGGGTGGCGGCGGCCCGCGACGTGGCGGCTCTGCGCCGGCCGGCCGCGGGCGACCAGCGGGCCGCAATCTCACGCTCCACGTCCTCTTCCTCGCGTATGTCGCGTACGGCTTCGGGCAGGCGCGCGACCATGGCTGCCGACAGCGCCACGGCGACCGCGGCGACCTCCTCGGGCACCGGCGAGCCGCTGGTGATGCGCCAGGTCAGTGGGGACGGCTCCCCCGCCGTCTCCTGGGCCGGAGCCCGCGCCCGCGTCATCATCGGTTCCTCCACCCCGGGGGACGGCCGCCCCGCGCCGAAGGGCGCGAACGGGGCGGACAGGCCCGCCCGGCCGCCCCCGTAGGGCCACCGGGCCGGTCCACCCATTGTGCTCCCCGGCCCCTTCGGTTGCTCGGCCGACGGCCGGGCAACCGGGCGCGGGCACGCCCCGGCACGACGCCGTCCGGTTCGCGCGGCCGCGATCGACACGCCGGGACGGGCGGGGGACGATGGGAAGGACAGACGCAATTCGGCCCGGGCGCCCGCCTCCCGTGGGCCGGCGGCCGGACTCCCTTCCGGGAGGAACACACGATGAACCGACGCCTGCGTTTCGCTGTCTTCACTCCGCTGGTGGCCGCCTCGTTCGCCGCCGCCCCGATCGCCTTGGGAGCGGGCCCTGCGGCCGCCGCACCGACTGCCACCTGCTCCATCTCCGGCGTCTTCCCCGACGGAACCGTTCACCTCTCCGGTGGTGGCTTCACCCCGGGGACCGCCTTCCTCTCCTCACCGACGGCCGGAGGCGGGTCCTTCACCATCGCTGCCAACGGCGGCTTCCAGATGCTGAACGTGGAGAACGCCAAGTACACCGTGACCCAGAGCAACCAGCACACCCAGTGCAGCGGCTTCAAGGGAACGGACCAGGACGCCCAGCAGGACGAGGACCGGAACACCGACCAAAACACCGACCAGAACACCGACCAGAACATGCAGGACGACTAACGCCTGTCCTTCCGACCGTGGGATGACCGCGCGCACGGGGGTCGAGTCGAGCTCGGGATCAGTCATCGCCCGGACACGTCCTGGTCGACCGTCGATGCGGGCGGGACGAGACTCAAGGCCGGGTGCCGTGCGGCCGAAGGAGCAGGGAGCGGAGAGCACCCGCTCCGCCGCCCGCCACCTTCGTCCCTCTCCGTAGAGGATGCGCACTTCGTCTACCGTGACGCGGTACGCGGCTTCGCCGCCGAGCTGGACGGGGGGCAGCTGGAAGCCGTACGGGCGCACCCGGAGGTGACCGGTGTCGAACGGGACGCCGAAGCCGTCGGAGCGCTCGTGGAGCCGGTGTCGGTTGCATGAGGGGTGACGGTCGCGCAGCGTTCGTCACCGTGCGCCCGCGCTAGCCAGCAGCGGCTTGCGCGGGTGGTCGTCCCGGTCGGCGCCCCTGCCAGTTCAGCGTGCGGGGAGCGTAGTTACCCTGTCGTCATGTCTGAAGCGCCACCCCTACGACCTGCGGCTCCCGCCCTGCGGCTGGAACCCGTCACCTCACGGAACTTCGGCGCCGTGTGTGCCGTGCAGGTGCGCCCCGATCAGCACCACCTAGTGTCTCCGGTGGTGAAATCGCTGGCGGAGGCCTACGTACACGGCGAGGCCGCCTGGCCGCGGGCCGTCGTCGACGGCGGCGAGGTCGTCGGCTTCGTCATGGCCTTCCTCGACTTCCCCTGGGACCCCGACCGGGATCCGGGCGACGTGCGCTCGGGTATCTGGCGGCTCAACATAGGCGCCCGCCAACAGGGCAAGGGATACGGCCGCTTCGCGGTCGAAGCGGCTGTCGAGGAGATCCGCCGCCGCGGCGCGGACCGGGCGTACGTCTGCTGGGACACGGGCCGGCACAGCCCCGAACCGTTCTATCTCGGGCTGGGCTTCGAGCCCACCGGTGAGTTCAGCGGCGACCAGCGGGTGGGCGTCCGCCGGCTCGGCGGGCCCTCGTCCCGCTGAGGGCCAGGCCGCACCGGCGGTACAAGACGTCGGTCCGCTGACTTCGGTCCGCTGACTTCGGTCCGCTCGGCGCTCTCCCGCTCAGACCCCGCGGGATGTGTGCGGTCCGTCCGTGTACCCGGGGCCCGGGGAGGGGCACTTACGTCCGCTCCTCCTCGACCTGCGGCGATCCGGCGGTCGCGGGCCGGGCCCTGCCCGGATTGGCCCTGCTCACGCGTTCCGAGTCGGCCGGCGGCGCCGTCGACCCCGTACCCACCCGTGAGGGCGCTCCCGGGTCCCGTCCGTGGTCATCGGCGGTACCACCCTGGTGCTGGAGGCGGGGGGCCGGGGCCTCCGTGTCCTTGCCGCTGGGGTCTGGTTCGGTGGCGGACATGATCCTCTCCTTCCACAAGCGGTATGAGCGGTACGAGCGGTACGAGCGGCATCTGATGGGGTTCCGTGGCGCGCCGCGCTCCTCCCGCACAGCAAGTCTCCCACCTGCCTGTTCGGGGGTGCTAGGGGCGCAGGGAAGGGCCCCTCGGTCAGGGCGCCCGGGCCGCCCGCCGAACACTCCGGCCGCCCTTTCCATCTTGGATACGCGAGAAACCATAGCGAAGCCAGTGTCCAATCTCTACTCCGCCTGAGGTAGATTTCTACTCGTTCTGCGATGAGGTAATCGACCCCCACCCGCCCACATCGCGCTGTCATGACCCACGCACCGCCCGACGGGGCGGCCGCAGCGACAACCACGACCACGGGGCACCTGACCCCCCTCCGGAAACACCGACCGCAACAGCGGGCTGCCGCGGTGCACGCCCGTCGATCCAAGGAGCGATCCCGCATGACCGAACAGCCCGCCTCTCAGGCCGGCGGTGGGGACATCACCGTGGATGTCCTGGACCACTCCGTCGTGGTCCGCCCTGTCGGGGAGATCGACATCGAGTCGGTCTCCTCCCTGCGCCTCGCCCTCAGCACGGCCGCCACCCACTCCGCACCGGACCGGCCCGTGGTGATCGACTGCTCGCGGTTGACCTTCTGCGACTCCTCGGGGCTCAACGCCCTGCTGACCGCCCGCCGCACTGCGCAGGAGGCGGACACCGTCATCCGGTTGGCGTCGCCCAACCACCAGCTCCAGCGCCTGTTGGAGATGACGGGCACCCTGACCCTCTTCGCCGTGGATCTGGAGCCGACCGCCTGACTGACCGGCCCCCCGGAACGGACCGGGTGCGGCATCGGGTTCACGGCCTACCCGGAGATCCCAGTCATCGATCGTCTCGCGCATCGGTGGGACTTCAGGCGGAGGAACGGACAACGGCCCCCGGGCCCGTCCGGCATTGCCGCGAGGAGCCCGCTGACGGGGGAAAACGGTGCCGCCGCCCGCTGGGGGGACTCTCCTGTCGGCTAGTTGTAGTAGCCGTCGACGTAGATGGATACCTTGTCGCTGGTCTCGCGATAACCGGCGAGGGAGGAATTCCAGTAATCGACCGTGGACTGGGCTGACCACCACGCTCCATAGGTCTGATTGACCACATTCGAGGCAGTGGTGCACTTGAAGGAGTCGCCGCTCTTCATCCACTTCATCACGACGCAGGTCCAGCCGCCGTAACCTACTCCAGAGCTACCCGGGCCGTAGGTAAGCGAGATGTCGCGCACATAGTGCTGCACATTCGGGTTCGCGTTGGTCATGTACACAGTTACTTGGCCGTTTGCCTGATTCATCAGCCCGTGACCACAGGTCTGCATGGAGAGACCGGGCGTCGAACTGGAGACCGCTTTCGTAAGACACAGGGAAGAGCCGGCCTGGGCAGGGCTGGAAATTCCGACGACAGCCACCGCAGTTGCTCCCGAAACTGCAAGGGAGGCGATGCTCTTCTCGAAGCGCATGAAGATCCCCTGACCGTGAGTGCCATGCACGATGATGACAACGGATGCACGGTACCCAAGTGACGGTGGGCACACCATAGTGCCCACCTCCCCCGCATCAACGGGTTTCCTCCGCCCACGCCCACCCGCGAGGGCGACAGGTTGATCACGGAAGGTCTCGATCACCGTGGCTAAGAGGTCGTTTCATCTGGACTATCTGTATATTGGCCGCTTTCTAGAGTGCGGAATGGCGGTACAGAAGAGATGGGAGCGGTACGCCGGAAACATGCCGAAGCGACGCCCGTATCCGAGTGATCTGTCCGATGCCCGCTGGGAGTTGATCGAGCCGGTCCTTGCGGCCTGGCGCTTCGAGCGCCGGGGCCGGGCCCTGGGCTTCGGCCGGCCGGCCGGCCGGCCGAGCATGACCTGCGCGACATCATGGACGCGATCTTGTACGTGGACCGGACCGGGGTCCAGTGGCGCTACCTCCCGCATGACTTCCCGCACTGGAACACCGTCTACGGCTACTTCGCGAAGTGGCAGCAGGAAGGCGTGTTCGCCCAGCTCAACGGTCTGCTCAGGCAACTCCTACGGGAGAAAGAAGGACGGGACGCAGAGCTGTCGGCCTGTGTGATCGATGCCCAAAGCGTCAAGACCTCCACCAGCGTCCGTCACGAATTGAGCGGCAGGCTCGGTGTTCCCGGATCAGGCGCGGAGCAGTGAGGCGTGGATGCGGGCGATGGCCCGCAGCACCTCGTCGCGGTTCTTGGCCTGCTGCATCCATGCGGGCAGGCGGGCCACCACAGTCATCTTCCGGCCGTGGTCGTGCCAGGGAATCCCTTCACGCAGCGGCGCCCGCACGAATCGCCTGACCAGGTCAAGGTGTTCCAGATCGTAGGCCCATACCCACCCGTGCCGGGTTTCGGTCTGCAGCCACAGACGGACGCCGAAATACGGGTCCGTGGCCGGCTCGTCCCGGTCCCGGTGCAGGGCCACACCTCCACGGCTCCGTTCCTTCGCCGTCCCGCAGTTCCGGCAGACGAGACGTCTTGGTGCAAAGAGGTACGGATCGTGCCCCCCGGCCGGCTCCGGTCCTGCCACGACGTGAGCGATCTTCTCGCAGCCGGGACAGCACACGAGGACCGACGCGAGGAAGTCGTACTTCGTGCTGCGTGGGTCCCGGAACCGATGGTGTGTGGAGATCGAGCTCATCAGACCAGTATGCGAGCCAAGCGCCGAAGACTCCTACGGGATAAATCTCAAGCTAAAGGGCTGTCCCGTAACTGTCAGGAGAGGCAAGTGAACGGGCTCAGACTCCCTTGTGGTCTGCTGTTGGCCCAGCGACGGATGTGCGGGTCGGGAAGGGCCCGGCAGGAGTACCAGCAGGTCGTGGACCAGCTCTGTTCCTTCGCGAGCGAGTGCGCTGAACTCTTTGCCAGAACGGAAACCAGGCACTGAGCCTTCCGACCTGACGGCTGGACGCCGACAGCTGATGCGATGTGAGATCGGATCGAGCCGCTGATGCCGGCCGATCCGGTCCGCGGTCGGCGACGGGCCGATCAGCGCCGAACCCTCGAGGCCATCGCGTGGAAGTACCGCACATGCTCGCCCTGGCGGGGCCTGCCCGCAGAGCTCGGCTCGTTCCGGACCGGCCACACACGGTTGAGCAGATGGGCCACGGACGGCACCTGGGAACGCATCCTTGCCGCGGTCCTGGCAGTGGCCGACGCCGGTGACGGCGTCGGCTGGACCGTGTCGGTGGACTCCACCTTCTGCCGAGCCCACCAGCACGCCGCCGGTGCCAGGAAGAAGGGGCTCTCCAGGCCGGGCCGAACCCTGGAGGCCGGGGGCGCGGGCAGGCAGTGTTCTGTCCGCACCGGAGAAGCCGGAGCGCTCGACCTCAGTGTGCGCAAGGTGGGGGACCGCGGCACGATGACCCTCTGCACCGAGGGTGTCGAAGACCCCGACCGCGTCGCCGTCAACCGCGAGGTCCTGCTGGACGCGCTGACCGCCGGGGCGGCACCGACTGGTTCTGGAGCTCGGCACCCCCAAAGCGCCGATCGCGGTCTGCCGACCCGACGACGAGGGCTCCTTCTCGATCCTGATGCCGGTCCGTCTGGAGGACTGCCGGTACGTTCACCGTGGTCCGGCCGGCCGAGTGGCGGGGGGGATGTCGGGTCCGGGTCCAGGTCCGTGTCCGTGTCGGTGTCACAGCTGGGGGACGTAGGGGGCGAGGCCGACGATGAGGATGGAGCGTTCGCCCGGCCCTGGCTCGGAGCCCGCCCGGACCGGGCCGACGTAATGGCTGACCCGGTGATCGTGAACGGCGTAGCCCTCCAGTGGGTGGGTCAGGGTGAAACGGGCGTGGATGTCCGCCCAGGGGTCCTCGGGCTGGAGGCCCGCGCTGTCCGGGGTGGCGATGACGTTCTGCCCTCCGGTGACGTTGGCACGGCTGATCAGGTGGGCGAAGGTGAACGTGCCGGCTGAGCCTCCGTCCTGGTGAAGGCAGTTCGGGGAGGAAACGGCGTCCTGACCGGGATGGTCGACGCGGAGTTTGATGAAGTGGACACCAGCCCACAGCGGCCGTCTTCCCAGGTTCGCCAGGGACAGGACCTGTTCGATGTCCCAGCGCAGGAGTCGCAGCAGCAGAGGGTTGCCCAGCAGCGTCTCGGGGACGCCGGGGAGGGCGCGCCGCGTCGGCGGGTGCTCGGGTTCGTTCTGGCCGACGGCGAAGTCGGTGACCGTACCGTGCACGGGGTCGGGGGTTCCGGGAATCCAGGACAGTTCGTCCTTCCACGGGAGGTACACGGCATGGGAGTACCGGCGGAACCGATTCGTTCCCGGAGCGTACGGGTCGGGCGGCAGATCCGCGAAGGCCTCCCGCATCCCGGCCAAGTCCCTCGCGGCGGCGGAGCCGAGCGGGGTGATACCGAGCTGCTCAGCGCCGTAGCGGGCGAACCCGCGCTCGCGCAGGCCCGCCAGGCCGTCACCCGGACCTCCCGCATCGGAGTTCGACCGCACCTCGGGCTCAGCCTTTTCCACGTGTTCCTCCCACAGGTCACCACCAGGGCCATCGCCCCGGCGGCCCGTGCCGACCTTACGCACGCCTGCCCCGTCACGCCCCGGCTCGACGCGGACGGCGACGGGGCGGCGCCGGTGGCGGCCGACCCGGTGATCAGACCACAGGATGACGCTTGGCACCCGGCCTCCGCATACCTTCGAAGCGTGGCGCGACGCGAGTCGTGGTCAGCCGTGGTGGACGGCGGAGCAGGAGGAGTTCAGCGTGCGTGGACGTGTGGGGACCGCCGTCGGAGCCGGACTGGTGGCGTGGGCGTGCGTCGCCGTGCTGGGTGCGCAGCCCGCTGCCGGCAGCGGGGCGGGCGGCCTGTCGGGGGACGGCGCGCCGGCCTCTTCACTGCGCCAGAGCGTCACATGGCACCGTTGCCAGACCTCGCCTGAGGACGCGGAAGGCGGGGAACTGGACGACGCCGGCGCCCAGTGCGCCGAGGTCATGGTGCCGCTGGACTACAGCCGTCCAGGCGGCCCGACCGTCAAGGTGGCGCTGTCACGGCTGGCGGCCACCGGGCCGGGACAGCGGCGGGGGGTGCTGTTCTACAACCCCGGCGGTCCCGGCGTGCCCGCCATGTACCTCGCGCTCAAGTTCCGGCAGGCCGAGCCCACGGTCGGCGCCCGCTACGACGTGATCGGAATGGACCCCCGCTTCACCGGGCGGAGCACTCCCCTGGACTGCCAGTGGCCCCTGCCAGGCGTCGGTGCCGCCGGGCCGGACCGGGAGGGCTTCGAGCGGAGCGCGGCGCTCGCCCGGGACCTGGCCTCGAACTGCACCCGCCACCGTGAGGTGCTGCCTCACGCCTCCACCCGGAACACGGCACGGGACATGGACGTGGTCCGGGAGCTGCTCGGAGAACGGCGGCTGTCCTACGTCGGCTCCTCGTACGGCTCCTATCTGGGACAGGTGTACCTCCAGATGTTCCCCCGCCGCGTGGACCGCGCGGTCCTCGACAGCGCTCTGGACCCCGACCGCTTCGGCCCCGAGCTGACGAACACCCAGGGGCCCGCCATGGCCGCCGCCATGGAGAACTGGGCGGCATGGGCAGCCCGCCACCATGACCGCTACCGGCTGGGTGCCACGGCTGCGGACGTGCTGGCCTCGGTACGCGGCATCGGCTCGACCGTCGACCGCGGCCCGCTGCGGGTCGGCGGCCATCAGGTCGACAGCCGGACGCTGCCCCAGGTGCTGTGGAGCGTCTCGGCCGGGGACGACGAGGCGACGTACGGCGACTTCGCCGCCATGGTCCGCGTGCTGGACGACGCCGCACGCGGCCTGGACGCCGTCCCGACGCCCCTCCTGGAAGCGGTCCTGACCGGCCTGAACTCCCCTGACGCCGGCGGGGTCGCGGCCGTGCAGACGGCGATACTGTGCGCGGACCGGCAGGCCTCCCGCGATCCCGAGACCTACTATCGTGCCATCCAGGCGCACCGCGGTGACGAGCCCGTGTTCGGCTCCTTGGTCTACCACCTCACTCCCTGCTCGTTCTGGCCGACCGCTCCCGCCGAGCCGCCGACCCGGGTCCGCAGTGACGTGCCGGTCCTGATGGTCGGCGCGGACGGTGATCCGGCGGCCACCTACGAGGGCCAACGACATGCTCACCGGGTCCTCGCCGGGTCCCGTCTGGTCACGCTCCGCGGTGCCTTCCACCACACCGTCTACGCGGGGCTCTTCGCCCCCCGGAACGCGTGCGTCGACCGTGCCGTGAACCACTACCTGATCGACGGCGTCCTGCCCTCCCGGGATACGAGCTGCCGCAAGCCGTAGGCCTCGGTGGGGAACGGGTCGGCGCGGCCCTGGAGGCGGGCGCGGGGTACCTCCGCCGGGCGCGGCGCGGGGTGTCCGTACGCCTGTGCCCACCTGTCTGAGGAAATTCCGTTCCACGGGTAAACCCGGTGGCCCGCCACGGGTGTTGAGGGGCGTTGCAGTCGGCAGGGCACCTGTTGGCGTTACGTGGTCGGCAGGGGATGTGGTCGGGTATGTGGGAATCGGTGGTGCTCGGCGTACTGGTCGCTGCGGTACGAATCGCCCTCCACGTGGTGGCCTGGCGGCGAGAGCTGGCCCGTGAGCGTGAACGGGGCCGACTGGTACTCGCCGCGCTGCGCCTGGCGGGTCAGGGTGTCCAGGTGGAGGACCGCCGTCCGGACGGGGGCGTCCTGATCGCGCGGGGTGGTGGTCCGGCCGCGTCGGCTGGCCGGGAAGGGGAAGCGCGATGAGCGGGGGGACGGGCGGTGGGACGGGCGGCGTCCGGGCCGGTGCGACGGAGCCCGCATCGGCGGGCGGTGACGGGACTGCGCAGGACGGACGCGATCCCGTCGACTTCGACGTGTTCTTCACGGCTCACCGTCCGGCCCTGCCAACCCGGGCCGTGATGCTGTGCGGCAGCCGTCAGGACGCGGAGGACGCCGTTCAGGACGCCTTCCTCACGGCGTTGGAGAACTGGGACCGGGTCAGCACGTACGACCAGCCGAACGCATGGGTGAGTCTGGTGATGCGGAGGAATCCGCCTCACCGACACCGTCAACGCCTACGCCGGCGAACGCAGCAAGCTTCTGGGTCTGGTCGGAGACCCCCGCACCCTGGACCTGGGCATGCCCCTGCTCCTGGGGCTCACCAGGGACGAGCTGCGCGCGGTCCTGTGTCATGAACTGGGGCATTACGCGGGCCGGCACACCCGGCTGGCCGCCGTCAGTCACCGCGGCAGCGCCGCCCTGGAACGCACCGTCCGCTACCTGGCGGTCCTGGAGACCGACCAGACCAGCGTCAAACCGCCGGTGCGCCTGCTCTTGAAGCTCACCAAGGCGTACCACGGCGTCTACCTGCGCCAAACCTTCGCCGTACGGCGCAGTCAGGAGCTCGAAGCGGACGCCGCGGCGGCCCGAATCGCCGGGGCACACACGTTCGCGCGGGCCCTACGGGCCGTGCACCCGCACCGATCCGCCGCCGTCCTCCCCGCCGCCCGGCACTCGGAACGTCTGGCCCGACGCGTCGCTCCCGCCGCTGACACTTCCGACGTCCATCCCCTCGCCGCCGCCCGGCGGGCTCACCCGTCTGCCGCTCCTGCCGGTGAAGTAGTACCGGTGCCGGCCGCACCCGTCAGCCCGGCGGCCCGGCCGTACCCGCACACGCCCTGACCGGCCCCTGGACGGCGCGCCCTGCCCGCGCAACCTCCTCCGACCTCGCCCCTGGCGTGGCGAGTGGCCCCCCCCTTACGCGGACAGAGGTCCCCTCACCGCGTTGAACTGCGCAAATCAGGGAATGCGAAGGCAAGCCGCTTGTAGGACGTGCGGAGCGTGTGCGGGCCGAGGCCGCACGCCCCCTGTGTGAGGAGATGCCCTCCGTGAGTACCACCCCAGCGCTGATACCGGGTTCCGTCTTCGATGCCGCCTTGGACGCCGCGTACGAGACGCACCGCCGGTTCCGGCATGGTCCGTTCGCCGAGGCCTGTCCGACCTGTCATGTTCCCGCGGGCGAGCTCTGCCTGGCCCGGCGCAGTGTGCACGTCGCGCGCCGCCGGGCCCATCGGGCCCGCCCGGAGCGCATCGGAGTTCCACGGCTGGCGGCGCTCGTCCGCTGAGTGCCCTCACCATCAGGGGCCGTATCCACCGGGATGGATTCATTCAGCGTCCGTTTCGATGCCCGGCGACGGCTTGGGCCAGGTCGGTGCCTGCGGGCAGCGGGCGGTGCACCGGCGCGTCGGTGCGGATGATGTCGGCGAAGACCAGGGCGTCGCCCGGGTCCGACTTCTTGCGGCTTACCCCGTGCCGGTCGCGGTAGCGGGAGGCAGCCATCGGATTGACCGCATAGATCCTCCGAGGGCCCTGTCGCAGCGTGGCGATGAGCAGGCCGCGGCTGGTCTCGATGGCGGCCACCGGGGGGAACTGCTGCTGTCCGCGGGACTCGATCACGACGCCGGAAAAGACACTGGCCCGCGTCGGGGCGGCCCTGCGGGAATGGCGCGAGTGGCGGGAATACCTCGCCGGCTGGTTCGAGGCGTACCCCTTGGACCTGACCGACATCGAGGATCCGCGGATCTTGTGGGAGCGCGCGGCGAGGAATCTGATCTTGCTGGTCGTCCACCGCACCGGTTGCGCAGCGCTGGTACGGCCACTGCCGCCAAGTGCTCACCTGGTTCCTCAATCGCTGGGGAGTGGCGCCCGACGTGGCGCGACGCTTGGTCGACGAGGCGATCGGTGGACGGTTCCACAACTGGACCGGTCCTGACAGGCTGGTGGTCGACGACGTCGCGGAACAGCTTGCGCTGTCTCTGCAGCCGGCCGATGGCCGCACCCGCGCGGACGCGCCGACTCAAGACCACTTGCAGCGCCGGCTCGCGGTACGCGAATCGGTGCCGTGGCACGAGATCCCGGACAACGGTACGGACGGACCGGTGGTGCCCCTTCGCGACGGCGCGGTGGAGGACTTCCGGGCCTTCGGCGGCGCCATCCGCACCGCCGTCTCCGACCTCCCTGCCCGGGTATGCGGCCGGCGACCCGGGAGCCCCAGCCCCCGAACTGCCGGTCGCCCTCGACATGCCGACCAAGGTCGCCGACTTCCTCCGCACCGCCGAGCCGGCGGCCGCCGAGCGCGCCGCACTCGACCTGGGCGTGACCGTACGGCGAGGCCAGGGCTACACCTTGCGCGCTACCGCCATCCCCGCGATCCACCGGCGACCCTGGACCTCTGCCGGCCCCTCGACGCCACTGCGGCGGTTCCGGCCCGGCGCAAGGCCCGTCGCCGAGTGCGCGAACGGGGTCAGCGCCCACGAAGCCCCGGCCTGACCAGGATCAGCGGCGTAGCGTCGTACCGATGGTCCAACGCCGTCGGTCCTGTCTTGACAGCCCAAGTGATTAGCCGCCATATTATTTGCATGACGAGGGACGGAACCGATGGCGAGGCGCCCACACTGGACCAGGCCCGGCGGCAGCTCGAGCACTACGGCTTGCAGGTCGATCCGCAGGCGGTGCTGGTCGCGGTGCGCCTGATCTCGGCGGGCGCGAGGGTAGGCCGGGCGGCCGAGGCGCACTTTGCCAGGTTCGGTCTGTCGACGGGGCGCTACCGCCTGCTCGCCGACCTCGAAGATCACGGCGGGGAGAAATCCCCCTCGCGCCTTGCAGTCGACCTCGATGTCTCCAGGGCCACGGTCACCGGCCTGCTGGACGGCCTCGAACGCGAGGGCCTGATCGCCCGCCGCCCGTCCACGGAGGACGGACGGGGCACGGTGGCCGTCCTGACCGCGCGCGGGGCGCAGCGCCTGCGCGACATGGCGTCCGAGCATTTCGGGCGGCTCGAGGCGATGGTGGGCGGGCTTTCCGTCGAGGAGCGTGCGATCTTCCTGGATCTGCTCGCCCGCGTTGTGCGTGGCAGTGCGGCCCTGGCCGCCGACTGACCCGGTTTCCCAGCTGGCCTGCCCCCGCCCTCCAAGCAGGGCCCCTTTTTTACGAGGTAATAGTTAGCTGCCTAATTATATTGGGGAGCAGGCCTGAGCCGCCGCAACCCTTCGCTTCCCTCACACGAACGAGAAAGAGACCAGCATGCCCGCAACGAGAGACAGAACCAGCCGAGACCGGGCAGCCTCCCGGCCATCCCGGCCGTTCACCCTGTGGCGCGAGGTGCTGACCGCCTACGCCGCCCCCGCGCTGATGGCCGGCACCTCCGGGATCGTCACCGGGCAGCAGGACCTGGCCGTAGCCGCCTGTACCTCCATCGCCGGCACCTCCGCCGTGGTGGCGTTCCTGGTCGGCACCTGGCTGCGGAACGGCGGGCAGCCCCGACGGTGGACCACCACCACCCCGCGCGTCGCCCTGACCGCCGCACTCGTCATCACCGCCGCCGGCGCGGCGGCCCTGCTGGGATGGTTCACCGCCCAATGGCTACCCGCCCACGTCCCGATCCCCCCTACCCCGTGGCTGGAGCGCCTGCGCGGCGACCTGCCCGTCTCCGCAGCCCTCGCCACCACCATCGTCACCCTGCGCTGGCGCAACACCATCACAGCGTCCCCGACGTAGCCGAACCCGGCACCGGGCCCACCCGTCCCACGAGCCCAAGCCCGACCGAGCCCAGCCCGGCAGCACCCGCCGCCGGGAAGTCACCAAGGAATGAGCAGACGATGATCGTTGTCATGGGAGCAACCGGAGCAACCGGGAACGCCCTGCTCCACAGCCTCCTCGCACTCGGCGCACCCGTCCGCGCACTGACCCGAACCCCGCACGGGCCGATCCCCGGCATGACCGGCGCACACCATCCGCCCGTCGAGGTCCAGTACGCCGACGCCGCTGACCCCCACTCCCTGCGCACCGCCTTCAACGGCGCCGGCCAGCTCTTCCTCACCATGGCCAACAGCCCCGCACAGGTCGAACTCGAAACCCGCGTCATCGACATCGCCGCCCACGCCGGCATCGGACACATCGTCAAGATCTCCGCACCCGCCGCCGAACCCGACTCCCCGGTCGCCATCTCCCGCGGACACCACGCCGTCGAGGAACACCTGCGCGCCAGCGGCCTCACCCACACCATCCTGCGCCCCTACGCGTTCATGCAGAACCTCCTGCGCCTGGCCCCCACCGTCGCCCGGGGCATCATCCTCGGCACGACGGGCGACGCGCCCTGCAACCACATCGACTGCCGTGACATCGGCGACGTCGCCGCCGCCGCCCTCACCAGGCCCGACATCACCGGCGGCACCTACACCCTGACCGGATCCGAAGCCGTCTCCTACCCCGGCCTCGCCTCACGATTGACCGCCCTGACCGGCAATCAGATCCGCTACGTCGGCCTCACCCCGGACGAACTGCGCCACGACCTCATCCACAACGCCCGCATGCCCACCTGGCTCGCCGACCACGTGACGGAGATCCAGCAACTCGCGACTACCCGGCCCGAAACCCCCACCACCACCGTCATCGACATCCTCGGCCGCCCGCCCCGCACCCTCGACGCCTTCCTGCACGAACACCAGGCCCACTTCCACCGATAGGACGCCGCCCCAAGCCTGGTCACGAAACTGCGAACCGTCCCGCCGCACGAGGCAGATGAGCAGTCATCGCTCGGCGGTGGGCGAACGTTGCGCACCCTGGGCGCCGGCGCGGTCCTCGGCTACATGGAGTTCTTCGACGAGAAGATGGCGACCCCGACCGCGGTCTGCCTGAACGACACCTGGACCATCCGCACGCCGACGGACCGGATGCGCACGATGGCCGAGACCGACCCGCCCCTGATGAAGGCCCTCGGCATATCGGCCACCGACCCACATCTTGAGGGTGCCTTCGTTTTCGGCCCGCGGCCATGTGGTCGGTGCGTACGTCCACTCCTACACGGCCCGGTTCCGGGGCGGTCGCACCTGCACCTTCCCGCCAGCGCGACGAGCGTCAGTCGTGGTCGTACGCATCGGCGAGCACGCCCGTCAGCGCCTGGGTGATGTCCTCCCGCAGGCCGTCGTGCCGGGGCCCGAGGGCGTGCTCCGGGGCGGTGCGCTCCTCCCCGTAGCGCCATACGGGACCCTGCAGCAGCCGCGGACGCTCCCAGCCGTAGCGCGGATGGACGTGGCCGTGCAGGTGCTCCCAGGAGTTCCCCCGTACCTCGTAGTTCAGCCGGCGGAATTCCTCGTCGCGCTTGCCGCACGCTCTCTGCACGGCTTCGCCGAGCAGAGAGAGGTCGAAGAGGAAGAGGGCCCGGTGGGCCCCGCGGATGTCACGGCCGATCCCTCCCCGGGGCCTTGGTGCAGCGGGCGGTCGGCAGCGTACGGGCAGGGGGCGGCGCGAGCAGGACGGTCAATCGGCATCGCGGCTGATCGGCTGCCCTGCCGAGGCGTCGTGTTCCGGGGCTTTGCGCCAGCGGGCCTCGCAGAACGAGTAGAGGCCGAACAGCAGAAGCCCCACCGCCGCCGCGATCAGCAGCATCGGCCCGGCCGGCGTATCGGCGAACGAACGCAACGTCTCGTCCAGGCCCTTTGCCTCGCTGGCGTCGAAGCGCACCGCGGCCAGGAGAACGAACAGGCCGGTCGCCACCGCGACCACTCCGCACGCCACGCCGCCGATGATGCCCAGCGCCGCGACGATGCGCCGCGTCGTCCGGCTCATCCGGTCTGTGCGGAGGTTCTTCTCGAACTTCCGCATCAGGCTGCGTACGACGATCACCACGCCCACGATGGCCAGCACGGCCCCGAACACGCCGACGAGTACCCGGCCATAGGGCCATTCGAGCACGCGCGCGGTGTAGTCCTTCGACGCCTGGTCACCGGCGCGGGTGCCTCCGGACCCGCCGACCAGCGCGGTCTGCATCACGCCGATGCAGATCACCAGGTAGAAGACGGCCAGCCCCAGGGAGCCCAGGCGCCGGGTCCACTTGTCACCGCCTTCCGTCGCCTGCCCGAATACGGCCTCGGAAAGGCGCCACAGCGCCATCGCCGCCAACCCCACCACCAGCGCCCACAGCAGCACCTGGCCGTAGGGCTGCTCGCCGATGGTCCGCACCGCCCCGGACCGGTCGGCCTCCTTGCCACTGCCGCCGCCGGTACCGATCCGCACGGCGAGGAGCCCGACCAGAACGTAGATCACTCCCCGCGCGCAGAGCCCGATCCGGGCCGCAACCTCCATGGCGCGGCTGTCGGCCACACGCTGCCCCGGAGTCTTGCCCTGGGCGGCGTCTTTCTCGGTCGCCATACCCGACACCTCCCCGTGCGCGGACAATGGAGCCCAGTCACAGCCGCTACCCCCACCATGGCACCACGCAGCGCACCCGACCAGCGCAGCCCTTCGCTTCCAGAGTGCGGATGGCCGTGTCGTCGCCGTCGCGGACCGCCCGCACGATCTCCTCGCCCGTCTCGCGTACGGACGGATCGATGCCGTCCGGAGCGGCCGGGGCGGGGCCAAGGCAGGCCGATCCGGCAGCCTCGCCCGACCCGGCGCCCACCGGGGAGCCTGGCACTGCCGTCAGCGTCGGGCGTCAACGCCAGCCGGCACCTTGCGGCTGGCGCCGCGCGGTCTGTCATGCACGGTGGCACCCGGCCACCGCCCCCACAACGTCAGCCGTGGAACGCCGATGTTGCCGCCGGGTGGCCGGACGAACGGACCATTCCCGCGTACGCGGGGAAACGCAAGCCGTCCCTGCCGGGAACTCCAGCCGGTCGATGCACTGCCCCCGGGCGCCGTTCCGGCTGATCCCGTGACGGCGTGGCGGGCCAGAAGACGCCGGCGCCGTGGGAGTGATCCTGACGATCACCGGTGCCGCTCTCTGCACGCTGCCCGGTGAGCGGCCCCGGGCTCGCGGCCGCTGACGCACTCACTCTGGCGGCAATCGCCGCGTGATGGTGTGCTTCCCGCCCGGACTCGCGCCCCGACACCCAAGTGATCACGGAGCGGGAGCCGGGGCAGGCAACCCCTCCTTCGGTCGATGCGGTCGCTGCCAAGCACGCGTCGCCCGTGCAGCGCGCGGTGTCCCGGGCTCGTCCCGCAATCCGACATCAACCCGACATCCTCATCCCGCCCAAGACGGCTGGCCTTCCACCGCGGTGTCCATCGAACCCGGCGGCCGGTTCCCGGCAGAATTATCGGGTAAAAACTCATAAAAGGTGACAGTTAGCGCTTTCTTCACCACGAGGAGGCGTAGGGCATGGATCCCTGGCTGGTCTGGCTGATCGTCGCTCTGGTCCTGGGCGCGGTGGAGATCGTCACTCTCACCGCTGCGCTCGGGTTGCTGGGCGGCGCAGCGCTGGTCACAGCAGCATTCGCCGCTGTCGGTTTGCCCCTGCCCTGGCAGTTTCTGGTGTTCGCGGTCATATCGGCCGTCGGCGTGATTTTCGTTCGTCCGGTCGCGCTTCGTCGCCTGTCCACGCCGCCGGGCGGGGAAGGGCGCTTCGGGGTCGACGCCCTCGTCGGGGAGGCCGCCTACGTGACAGCAGAGGTGTCGAAGCTGGGCGGCAGAGTCCGTATCGGCGGCGAGGAGTGGACGGCGCGGACCTACGACGAGACGCTGGTGATCCCTCCCGGCGCGGCCGTCGATGTCATGGAGATCAAGGGCACCACCGCGCTCGTCTATCCCCGGGAGTGAGCCCATGGAGCTTTCCGCGTTCCTCATCGCCGGCCTGCTCGTCGCGGTGCTCGCCGTCCTCACCGTCGTGCGGGCCGTACGAATCGTTCCGCAGGCCCGCGCACGAAACGTCGAGCGGCTCGGCCGCTACCACCGCACCCTGAAGCCCGGTCTCAACGTCGTCATCCCGTACGTCGACCGCGTCTACCCGGTGATCGACCTGCGTGAGCAGGTCGTCTCCTTCAAGCCGCAGCCGGTCATCACGGAGGACAACTTGGTCGTCGAGATCGACACCGTTTTGTACTTCCAGGTCACCGACCCGCGCGCGGCGGCCTACGAGATCGCCAACTTCCTCCAGGCGGTGGAACAGCTGACGGTCACCACGCTGCGCAACGTCGTCGGGTCCATGGATCTGGAGAAGACCCTGACCTCGCGGGACACCATCAACAACCAGCTCCGCGGTGTCCTCGACGAGGCAACCGGCAAGTGGGGGCTCAGGGTCAACCGGGTGGAGATCAAGGCCATCGACCCGCCGCAATCCATCAAGGACGCGATGGAGAAGCAGATGCGGGCCGAGCGGGACAAGCGGGCCGCCATCCTCGGGGCCGAGGGGCAGCGCCAGTCCCAGATCCTCACAGCGGAAGGCGACAAGCAGTCCGCCGTCCTGCGCGCCGAGGGCAACCGGACCGCCGAGATCCTCCGGGCCGAGGGCCAGTCGCGGGCCATCGACGAGGTGTTCCAGGCCGTACACCGCAACGACCCCGACCCCAAGCTGCTCGCCTACCAGTACCTCCAGATGCTCCCCCAGCTCGCACAGGGCCCCGGAAACACGTTCTGGGTAATTCCCGGCGAGGTCACCTCCGCCCTCCAGAACGTGACGCGCGCCTTCTCCGAAGCCCTCCCCCAGTCCGCGGCGACCCGCGAGGCGTCCTCCGACGACCTGGCCGTCCAGGCCGCGAACGACGCGGCGAAAGCCGCGGAAGCCGCCGCCGAGGCCCTCGCCGACGCCGCAGAAGCAGACAGCCGGACCGCAGGACGCGGCGCTGGGGCCACACCGGCCTCCGGGTCACCGAACTGAGTCCGCCGGCACCGCGACGATTCAACACCGGGTTGGTGTCCGCTTCGTGGAGCCAGCGGAACAGCGACCCGCACCCGGTCGCCCGACGGCTCGCGCGGAAGGCAGCCGCAACGCAGAAGGGTCTCGCCCGCCTGCCGTACCCAATCTGCTGTTCGCCGTCGCCGGCTCGCTCCTCACCCTGCAGACTCTGATCGACATGGCCGGCGCGGTCCTGTTCATGCTCGCCGTCATCAACATCATCGGCCTCGACCTGCCGGCCCCCGTCGTCAAGCGGGAGCTCAACCCCTTCCTCGACTTCGTCCGCCGCCGCGACGTCGGCCTGGACACCGGAGCAGACGAGGACGAAGACCGGGAGCCGGTGAAGACCACCGTCTGACCGTCCCCCCGGTGACCCGGCGGCCCGGCGGCCGGCTCCTGAGCGGGCTCGTACACACCTCGCGGCGTGGTGTGTACGAGCCCGCTCGTTTGCGTTTCAGCAGGTGAGAAGCGCTCTGGCGGTATCCGGCCATCTCCCCTAGGGTGTAAAGAACGCGTCAGCAGGGCAGCCGAGCTGCCGATGGCGCGCGGTGTGCCGGGAAGTCTGGTCGGCGAAGTAGGGCCCGTGTGCCCATGTCCAGCCGACGCCCCCCGAAAGGCCGCCACCATGAGCGACCCGCGCTCCCGCATCGTCTTCGGACTCATGCCTTGGCCCGAGCGCCAGGCCATCGCCTCCGCCCTGCGCACCGAGACCGTCGGCGGGATGGTCCTCCTCGCCGCCGCCGTCATCGCACTGATCTGGGCCAACACCCCGTTCAGCAGCGTGTACGAGTCGATCCGCGACTTTCACTTCGGGATACCCGCGCTCGGCCTGGACCTGTCCGTCGGGCACTGGACCGCCGACGGACTCCTCGCGGTCTTCTTCCTCGTCGCCGGCATCGAACTCAAGCGAGAACTCGTCGTCGGTGAACTGCGCACCCCCGCCACAGCCGCCCTGCCCGTCATCGCCGCCGTCTGCGGCATGGCCGTACCGGCGGGACTGTACGCGCTGACCGCGGGCCTCGGCGGCGGCAGCCTGGACGGGTGGGCCGTCCCCATGGCCACCGACATCGCCTTCGCCCTCGCCGTCCTCGCCGTCATCTCCACCCACCTGCCCTCCGCCCTGCGCGCCTTCCTCCTCACGCTCGCCGTCGTCGACGACCTCGGCGCGATCCTGATCATCGCCGTCTTCTTCACCAGCGACCTGAACCTCTGGGCGCTCGGCGGTGCCTTCGCCGGTCTCGCCGTCTTCTACTTCCTCCAGCGCCACCGGATCCGCGGCTGGTGGTGGTACGTCCCGCTCGGCGTCGCGATCTGGGCACTGATGTACAACGGCGGCGTCCACGCCACCGTCGCCGGCGTCGCCATGGGTCTCATCCTGCGCACCACCCGCGACAAGGGGGAGAACTCGCCCCCCGCCGCCCGCGTCTCCCACCTCATGCACCCCTTCTCCGCCAATGTCGCCGTTCCGCTCTTCGCCCTGTTCGCGGCGGGCGTCAGCATCTCCGGACCGGCCCTGGCCGCAGTGTTCACCACTCCCGAGCCGCTCGGCGTCGTCATCGGACTCGTCGTCGGCAAGGTCCTGGGCATCTTCCTCGGGACCTACCTCGCCGCCCGATTCACCAAGGCCGAGCTCAACCCCGACCTCGCCTGGGCCGATGTCCTCGGCCTGTCCGTCCTGGCCGGGATCGGCTTCACCGTCGCCCTCCTCATCGGCGAACTCGCCTTCCCCGGCCAAGAGGTCGGCGAGCACGTCAAGGCCGCCGTCCTCATCGCCTCCCTCACCGCCGCCGTCCTCGCGGCCGTACTGCTGCGGCGACGCAACACCCTCTACAAGCGCCTGTACGAAGAAGAGAACATCGACGCCGACAACGACGGCATCCCCGACATCTACCAGCACACCCCGGCTGCCGATGGCGCCACCGCTCGCAGGGACGGGCAGCCCACCTGATGGCCGGCGCCGACGCCTCACTGCTGGCGCCCGCGATCATCATCACCGCCCTGGTCATCCGCACCGCCGTCACCGAGCTCCGGCATCCGGGCAGTGCCCGGCGGCAGTGGGCGTACGCCACCAGCCCCCGGGCTCTGGCGGCCGGGGCGACGGTCGCCGCGGCCACGGTCCTGATCAGTGGTACCCGCTTCGGGTGGGCGGCGGCGGTCTGGGCCCTGCTCATCGGGGCGCTCACCGCCTTCCTCACCGGCCGCGACACCCCGGCCGCCTCAACTCACCCGAGCAAGGAGCGACCCGTGCCGGAACGACGGATCGGCAAGGTGCTGGCCGCCATCGGCGCGCCCCTCACCCTGGCCGGGGTGGCGATGTACTTCCTGCCCGGACCCGGCGTCCCTGTGCTCATGACCGGGTTGTCCTTGCTCATTACCGGGCTCGTCATGGCTGCAGTCGGCCGCCGGTAACGCTCACTTCCCGCCGCTCACCGCCCCGCACCGTCCCGACACCGACACCGACACCGACACCGACACCGCACCGCCACCGCCACCGCCACCGCCACCGCCACCGATAGGAACCCACGACGATGATCTGGCAGTGGATCGGCCTGGCAGCCTTCTCCCTCACCCTGCTCCCTATCGGACTGGCCATGGCCGCCGGCCGAGTACCTGCCCGGCTGCGCGCCAGGCTCGCGCCAGTGCGCGGCCACGGCTGGGTCCTCCTCGCCATCTACGCCGTGGCACCCCTGAACGCGATCCCTCGCCTGGCGGGGGCCTCCCCGGAGTTGAGCCTGGCCCTCACCGCCGCCGCCGGGATCGTCGCGGTGGCCGGATGCCTGATGCTCGGCCTGGCCCGCCTCGCAACGGCCGAGAAGGGCGCCCCATGACACGGACGGCACTCCTACGGACCCCCCTCTGGTCGTTCGTCGCCTGGTGGGCAGCCCTGACCGGCATCCTCTGGTTGGCGGGCACGGTTCTCGGACACTCCGCGCCGCTCACCGGATGTGCCGCATCCGCCGCTCTCCTGGTCGCGGTCGGCGAATGCGGTGACTGGCTGCGACGACGCTGGACCGCACGACGAGGCGACCGTTCAGCGCCCTAGCGTGCCCGCCGTTCTGCACCGGGCACCCCTTCGCCTTGGCCTTCGCCCTGATCTGGGGCTGCCAGCGCTTCTACACCTCGCGCTCCAGGCGCGCGGCGAGGTCCGGGCGCGGCTTCTTGATCTGGTCCTTCACGTACCGCTCGACGGTGCGCTGGGAGATCCGCAGCATCTGGGCGACCGCCTTGGTGCCCTTGAGCTGCTTGACCAGGTAGCGCATCTGCGCGCCGGCCGACTTTGGTGCCGGGCGGGTGAACACCCTTCTGCACCGCGGCCTCCAGGCCGTCCTCGAACAGGCTCATCGCCTACTCCTACTTTCCGTTGTCGATGTCGGTGACGGTGCCGTCCTTGATGTACCGGGCCAGGTTGAGCTCCGGCGCGTCGAACCACTCCCGAACTTCCTCGCCCCACAGAACGTCCTGCGTGCCTTCCCACTTCACGAGGCCGGGGTTGATGCCGAGCTTGAACCCGCCGGGCAGCGGCTTGCCCTCCCGGTAGGGCAGGAAGTCCAGCGGCGAGGGCCCGTTGGAGGCGTAGACGACGCAGTCGGACAGGATCGCGATCGGGTACTGCCCGGTGAACGCGGCGTGCTTGACGATCTTCCGGTGCAGGGTGATCCGGGTGCGGGCGATGACCGCCGCCCGGATGTCCGGCCGCCACGTCGGGCGGGACAGGGCCCGCCACGGCTCGCCCGGCCGCCAGCCCTCCCCGCGCGGGCGCTCGCGCAGCTTGCCCAGGCCGCCCTTCACCGTCGCCTTGACCGCCGAGACGACGATCGCCAGCTCCGAGTCACGGGCGTTGTAACCGTCCATCGCCGCAAGGAAGTCCTCCCGCGACAGGTCGGCGTCGACGCCGAGGTCGGCCACCGTGGCGAGGTACGCGTCGCGGAGCCGGTTGTACCAGCCGTCCAGGTAACGCCCGTTCTCGTACCGCACCCACGCCTCGATCGGGCAAACCTCGTAGCCGAGCTCCTGGGTGGCTATGACGACTTCTTTGGGAGTCGTTTGTCGAGGAGTTCGGGAGGCGTGGGACTCGGGGTTGAGTGATCAACATCGTTGAGTTTTGATGTCGATAGCGTGTGCGATCGAAGGCTGCGGTCTGCTTCATAATCCAGCTGTGGACATATCCGATGAGGGACAGCCGCTCGATCCCGTCTGGCATGAGATCAACAACAACGTGTGTGGTGGCCTGTCAGGTGCCCCGAGTGCTTCGTTGGTGGCCGAGCGGTTCATCGGGGCGGGCTGGAGTTCCAGATCGGCATCGTGGGAGTCGTATGAGGTCGAGACCAGCTGGTGCCGCATAGAGGTGGACCCGACCGAGGGCGACACTCTCCTGAACGGAGTCGTCGATCCTCAACGGTTCGAAGATCTGGCAGCACTGCTGACCCGGTTCGGCCTGCGGTTCAGGCTTGAGCTCTATGACGATGAGGGAGGGCTGCTGAGGGAGATCGAAACTGGAGCTCCGTCAGAGCCTCAGGACGCAGTCCCGCGGCCCCTCAGCCGGCTGCTCGCTCCGCTTGGGCTTTGGTCGCGGCGAGGCGGTAGGACTCGGTTCCGGTCTGGATGATGTTGCCGCCGAAGGTGAGGCGGTCGACGATGGCCGCGCAGAGCCGGGGGTCGGTGAAGGTCTTGGTCCAGCCTCCGAACGATTCGTTCGAGGCGATCGCCACACTGTTCTTTTCCTCCCGTTCCGTCAAAACCTGGAAGAGGAGTTCGGCGCCGCGGCGGTCGAGTTCCATGTAGCCGAGTTCGTCGATGCAGAGCAGGTCAACGCGGCCGTAGCGGGCGATGGTCTTGGTCAGCTGCTTCTCATCCGCGGCCTCGACAAGCTCGTTCACGAGTTTCGTGGCGAGGGTGTAGCGGACCCGGTGGCCCTTCATCGCGGCCTCGGTGCCCAGCGCGATCAGCAGGTGAGACTTGCCGGTCCCGGAGTCGCCGATCAGGCAGAGCGGCTGGCCCTTGCGAACCCACTCGCACTTGGCCAGCGTGTGGATGGCCGCCGGGTCAACGTTCGGATTGGCGTCGAAATCGAAGGCACGCAAGGACTTATCGCGGGGAAAGGCGGCGGCTTTGATGCGACGCTCCGACCGGCGTCGGGCCCGGTCGTCGCACTCAGACATCAGCAGCTCGGCCAGAAAGCCCCGGTAGGACATCTGCTCGCGGGAGGCCGCGGCCGCGAGGTCCGGAAACTGACTTCGGATGGTGGGCAGCCGCAGCATGCGGCATGCCTGGTCGATCGCGGTGGTGGCGGCTTCCTCGGTCAGTTTGCGCTGGCGGGGGACGGTCATGTCGCTTCTCCCTGGCTGGTGCCCTGGCCGCCGGTCCGGCGGCGGTTGAGTAGTTGGTCGTAGCCGGCCACCGAGGGAAGGGGCCGGGTGTCGGGCGGCAGGTGGGTCAGCCGGTAGTCGGCGAGGAAGGTCACCGTCGCGTGCTCCTCGACGGATGGGGCAAGCACCTCAGGTGCGGGAGCTTGGGGCGCGGGAGCGTCGCCATCGGCGGCCTTGCGGGCCTCCAGCGCGACCGCGTCCGCCGTCAGAGCGCCGGCCCGGAAGGCCTCTGCCAGGCCGGCGACCACGTGCTCGTGCCGCATGTGACGTCCCAGCAGCAGGACCTGGATCAGGGCCCGGGTGCCTTCGGCGTCTCCGTGGGCCGACCGGACCGCGGCCCACCAGTTGTCATGGACTGGGGTGAACCTGCCGGCCGAGCGGGCCTGCTCCAGCGCGGTCGAGCCGGGGAAGGCGCCGGGCTTGCGGATGAGGGCTTCGAGGTAGTGGTCCAAGACCAGCTGGGAGCCGCCCCTGGTGCTGAGGCGCTCGTGCCGGGCAATCTCGCTCCGGCCGTCATAGACGACCAGGTCATTCGCGTTGAGGAGCACGCGGACCGACTGGCCGATGAGCCGGACGGGGACCGAGTAGCGGTTGCTGCGGACGGTGATCTGGCTGTAGCGGTCCACTCGCGGGGTGAACCAGCGGCCCGTCTCGAAAGGCTCCTCCGGCAGCGGTTTCAGCCGTGGCTGTTCAGAGCGGAAGTACTCGCCGATCGTGTGGGGGCGGGAGCTTATCCGGCGGGCCTCGTCGTCGATGTCCCACTGGTCGACCATCGCGTTGAGCTGGGCCAGCGAGTCGACGACGGGCACGGGGACGAAGTGGTTGCGCCGGAAGTAGCCGACCTGGCCCTCCATTCCGCCCTTCTCGTGAGCGCCCTCGATTCCAGGCCGGCAACAGAACGCGTCGACGCCCCAGTGCGAGCGGAACTGGGTCCATCGTTCGGCTTCCACCCGCATGCGTCCCAGTCCGATCACCCGGGAGACCGCGGCCTTCAGGTTGTCGTAGCGGACCCTGCCGCGGGGAACGCCTCCCAGGGTTTTCAGCGCGTGGACGTGGCCTTCGATGAAGGCCTCCTGGCCGCAGGATGCGAAGACCCGGTGGACTGCCTTGCCCGAGTACGACAGGCGGAAAGAGAACAGGTAACAGCGAGTGGGGACCCCGGCCAGCACGATGTGCACGTCCCCGAAGTCGACCTCGGCCTCCGCGCCGGGGATGTGCGACTGCGGGATGAACACCGACTCCGGGCCCCGGCCAGCGAGCAGCAGGATCTGCTTTCGGCGGCCGGCGACGTAGGAACGGACCATCTGGTACGAGATCTCGTAAGCGCCGTGCTCGTCGACCAGGCGGTCGAAGATCCGTTTCGCGGTGTGTTTCTGCTTCGGTGGCGCGTCCAGATCCGCCTGCAGGAAGCCGTCGATGATCCGCTTGTAAGGATCCAGCCGGGTCGTCCGGGGGCGGTGCTTCTTGCGCGGCTCCGGCCACTGCGCGTCCAGAGCTCTGCGAACGGTCCGCCAGGTCACGCCGTACTTGTGCTCCAGCGCACGCATCGAAATGCCGCCCAGACGGTGGTCACGACGGATCGGCGCGTACAGCTCAACCTTCGACTTCGGCATGCGCATGGAGACCCCCAGTGGGAGAAGCACACCCAGCGTCCCACCACAAGACTTCAACTGCCGTCAAAACAAAGCAACATCATCAGGCTCGGTCAGGACTGCCTTCCGCAACCGTCAACAAACGCCTCCCTCAATCAACGACATAGCCACCTGGGCGTAGGCGACGGTGGGCGTCGCGTACCAGGCCGGGCCGGTCGGGCGCTCGCCCTCGGGCGTGAACGGGGAGGGCAGCAGGCTGCCGTCCAGCTCCACCCACTCCTTGCCGACCTTCACGCGGGACAGGCCGACGTGGGAGAGGTCGACCAGCCAGGAGCCGGGCAGCTTCGGGTCGAACGCGGGGGCCTTGACGTGCGTCGCCTCGCCGAGGCCGACCGGCAGGCCGTTTGCTCCGGCGGCGAAGGCCATGTTGACGTCGATGCCGACCAGGTGGCGCAGGGTGCACTCCGCGTCGGTCATCGGACGGGCCCAGTCATACGCCTCCTCGAACAACTTCTCCGCCGGGCCGCGCACGTGGAACCGCGGGAGGTCCTTGAGGACGGGGTGCCCGTCGGGGACCTCGCACGGTGGCCAGTTCATCGGGTCGATGGCGTCCTTGCCGAGCGAGCCGGGGTTTTGCTCGGAGTGCCGCTTGCCGTCGGCGTCGGGCTCGGAGGCACGGGTCGGCGGGTGCAGGGCGGTCATCAGCTCCAAGCCGGTTACAGCGGTGGAGCCGCGCGGCGTCATCACACGGGAGGCGTAGACGCCCAGGACGCGGGCGAGTTCGGCAGGCGGGAGCTGCCCGGCCTCGCCCCAGTGCCGGGTGTCGAGCGCGTTCCACGACGGGATGCACAGCTGCACGCAGGCCCGCTCCGAACCGGTGGCGGGTCGGTAGATCCTCGCCCACGGCCCGAACCCGCGCTTGGTCAGCTTCCACTCCGCGCGGGCCAGCTGCTTGATGACCTTGTGGTCTCCGGGATCCGCCCGGCGTGCTTCTCCTCCTCGGTGAGCGTGACGGGCAGGCCGTAGGGCGCCGCCAGCAGGTCATCCCCGATCCGAAGCCCAGTTCCTGCGGGAGGTGCTCCCACGCGATCCCTGTGGGGAGCACGAACAGGATGCCCTGGAACACCAACCGGTCCGGATGCCGCCTCCGCCCTGGACGACGAACTCGACGCTCCACCTTCGGCAGGAGCGGTTCGATCACCGCCCAGAGTTCATCGTCCACTTCCCACGGCTTCCGCCGAGCACCCCGCACCCCCAGATCAACGCTCTCAGGGCCATCCAACCAGCCCGAAGATCATTTCGTTAGGGGTTGTAAGTCAGGCACCGAGCAGCATCAGCGTGTGCGGCCAGAGGTCGTCGAGCACTGCCGGATCGTTCTTGAGCTTGGCGAAGAGAACCATGCCCTCCAGTTGGGCGACGAGGGCTCGGGCGGTTCCCACCGAAGCCCGGTCCGCCGGGATAGCACCCTCGGCTGCCGCGTCCCTGAGAACGGTGGTGACCAGTTGGATCTGTTCGTCGAAGATCTCCTTCAGGCGGGCCTGGATGTCCGGCTCCCGGGTGCTTAGCTCTAGGGCTAGGTTGCCCAGGAGACAGCCGTCGATCGTGCCGGAGTCCTCTTTCATCCGTCGCTGGACAGCCGCTATGGCGTCGAGCAGCCGCCGCAGCCGGTCGAGGGCCGGAGTGGGAGCGGACAGCTCCCCAGCCCAGCAACTTCGCTCGCCTTGCCAGTAGGCGTCGACGACCTCGACGGTGAGGGCTTGCTTGGACTCGAAGAAGTGGTAGAAGCTGCCCTTCTTCACCTCGGCACGGGTGCAGATCTCGGCGACGCCGAGACTGTTGTAGCCGCGGCTGCGCATGAGTTCGCCGGTGGCTGCAAGGAGCCGTTCGCGTGCCGTGCTATTGCGTCCCATGACGGTCACTATACGGGCGGTCAACTATGTGGATTTTTAGTTGACCGGTCGTCTAGCATTCGGGGGGTCGGCAGGCAATCGGCTCGCCGCGCTCCAGGAGGCTGCCCCATGGTTGTACCCTCGACCACCGTCGTCATCGCCTATCACAGCGGATACGGGCACACCGCCCGTCAGGCCGCCGCTGTCGCCGAGGGTGCGGACTCCGTGCCCGGAGTCCGCACCGATCTGCGAGACGTGGCGGTCCTCGACGAGAGCCTGTGGACCGCCCTCGACGCGGCCGAGGCGATCGTCTTCGGCTCCCCCACCTACATGGGCTCGACCTCTGCGGTCTTCCAGCACTTCGCCGAGGCGAGCGCGCCCGTCTGGGCCGAGCGGGGTTGGCAGGACAAGCTTGCGGCCGGCTTCACCAACTCCGCCGGGGTCAACGGCAACAAGGACAATGCCCTGCTGTCGATGACCGTCTTCGCCGCCCAGCACGGAATGACCTGGGTGCCGCTGGGCCTGGCGCCCGGATGGATCTACTCCTCCGAGGGAACCCCTGAGGACCTCAACCGGCTCGGCGGCTTCGTCGGCGCGATGGCGCAGTCGCCCTCCGACCTCGGTCCGGAGCAGGCGCCCGGCACGGCCGACCTGCACACGGCCCGGCACCTGGGAGAGCGCGTTGCACGGGCCGCGCGTCGTCAGGCCCTGGGTCGCGAGGCCGAACTCGTTTCGGCGGTGAGAGGATGAGGCCGGGACGTCTCGGCGAGCTCCTCGGCATCGAACTGCCTTTCATCCAAGGTCCGTTCGGCGGCGGACTCTCCTCCGTCGAGCTGGCCGTGGCGGTGTCGGAGGGCGGCGGGCTCGGCTCGTACGGGGCCCACATCCTCCTCCCGGAGGAGATCGGGGATCTGGTAGCACGGCTGAAAACGGGCACAGACCGGCCGTTCGCGGTGAACCTGTGGGTTCCGCTCGATGGTGAATCCGAACTCCAGCCGTCCGACATGGACCTGGCCTCTCATGTGGCGCGGCTGCGGCCGTACTACGAGGAGCTCGGCGTCCCCGCCCCCACCGCCGCCGACGTGGCCGCGTGGCCGGACTTCCACGCGCAAGTAGATGCCCTGCTCGCCGCCGCCCCGCCGGTCATCAGCCTCGTGATGGGGCTGCCGCCCCGGCGTCTGGTCGAGGAAGCCAGGCGGCTCGGCATCGCGCTGATCGGTACAGCGACGACCGTCGACGAGGCCATCGCGCTGGAGATCTCGGGCGTGGATGCGATCGTCGCTTCCGGCAGCGACGCGGGCGGCCACCGGGGAGCCTTCCTGCGCCCCGTGCGGGAGTCCCTGGTGGGCACGTTCTCGCTGGTCCCGCAGGTGGTGGACGCGGTCGCGGTCCCTGTAGTCGCCGCGGGCGGGATCGCCGACGGTCGCGGCGTCAGCGCAGCCCTAGCTCTCGGCGCGGACGCGGTCCAGATTGGCACTGGCTTCCTCGCCTGCCAGGAGTCGGGAGCGAGCGTGGTCCACAAGGAGACGCTCGGCACCCCCGGGGCCCGTACGACGGTCCTCACCCGCCTGTTCTCGGGCCGCACAGCCCGGGGCATCCCGAACCGCTTCGTCCGCGACATGGCACCCCACGAGGACCACGTACCGCCGTATCCCGTACAGAACGCCCTGATGCAGCCGATCCGCCGGGCTGCGGCGGCGCAGGGCAGGTCCGAGTACGTGAGCCTATGGGCCGGCCAGGCGGCAGCGCTGGCCCAGGAGTCACCGACGGCGGGCTCGTACCTCGCCGACCTCGTCAACGAGGCGGACAGGCTGCTGAAGAGCTGACGGCCTCGCCGTTGCCGGCCGGGCGGTGGACCTCGGGTAGGCGTTGCCATCCCTGAAAGGAGGGGTCCCTGAGGCACTGTCATCTTTTCCAGCGGGCTTGATACTGGTGGGCTCGCGTATTCAACTGTCGCGAGTATTGCTGCCAAAGCGTCGGTTCAGGCATTGTGTGTCGGGGTGCCGCAGGTCATGGTCTGTGCTGGCAGCCCCTCGCGCTCTGGCCGGTAGTGGATAACCTGCCTTCATGCCGCTGAATGTCCCCAAAGAGATCAAGCGTGTGAACAAGCAGGTCCTCGTAGAGCTGAGTTCGAAGAGCGAGCGCCTCAACCTCGGCAGGGGACGCAAGCCGATCGGTCCGCCGGTCGGCGTAGCGAAGCTGAGACCGCTGAACGAGCGCCATGCCCTCCTCGGCCTCGCCGAGGACTGTTCCACCACCACCGTCGTCTACGACCTCGCGCCATACCCGCCCCTGCGGCCGGCACGGCCACGGCACCGGTCGCCGCCCGGTCGGCTGCGCCTCGCGCACGTCCGACGCGGGCGGCGTACCCATGACGCGGACCCCCGCTGTTCTGCAGGATCGCACCATGCGTACGCCCAGGCGCCGGAGGCGTCCGGGCGTAGGCAGGTCAGTTCTGGAAAATCGCCTCGAGCAGGTCGCCGGCCTTCGTGGCCAGGACCTTCGAGGACCTCAAGGACCTCCGAAGGACGGCCGGCACATCCGCCGGCCGTCCCACTCGGCCATGGACATCTGCCGCGGGGCGGGAAGAGAACCGTTGCCGAAGGCATCGGCACTTTCCACGGTCCCTCCCCGGCCCGGGGAGCCGGCCGGCTCGCAGGCGACGGACGACGAGGGCCCGCCCGGTCGACACCACCTATCGAGAGCGGGACGATGGAAACGATTGAGGTGTTCCACCGCACCCTCCCCGCTGCGCTGGCGGCAGGAAGGCCGCGGACCACCCGTCCGCTGACGGATACCGCACGGACGGAACGCGAGGGAGACGAGCATGTCCCCGAGAACCGCATCCGCCCCGCACCACCGCCCCGGCCGGCCCGTGCGGGTGTCCCTCGTCCTGGCCGCCGCAGGCGTCCTGGTGGCCGGCCTGACCACCTCCGCCGCCGCCCAGGACCCGATATACAACCCTCCACGCCTGGTGAGCCTGCAACTCCAGGCACCCAACGTCACCGTCGTGTTCCGGGACAACTCCGAGCCTGACTCCGGCTTCTTCATCGAGCTGACGGAGCGGGACAACCCGACCTACGCGAGGATCTCCAAAACCCTGCCCGGCACCAACGCGCCAGGTGTGGGCAGGACCGTCACCCGGTCCGTCAACGCCGGCATCAAGCCCGGCATCGCGTACTGCGCCACGGTCAGGGCCTCGGTGCACGCGGAGGACCCCGTCCTGTTCGACCTGGAGGACGCCGTCACGGACCCGTCCAACAAGGTCTGCGCGAACCCCACCGACGCGGCCAATCCGGCAGGCTCGCCCACCAACGCCTCACTGGGCACGATCACGGGCGAGGCGGAACCGGCGGCCGGCACCAACCGCAACTTCTGGCTGCCCTACGGGAATGCCGGCGCCGAGGTCAAGGGCGCGGTGATCGAGGTGGCCACCTCCGGAGCCTTGTCGATCAGGAGACCCCCGGAGAACGGCACCTTCAGCGGCTTCCAGTGCGTGCAGTCGGGGGCGGTGGCCGGCAGTACGAGCGGAGGTTTCCGCTGCACCGGTGGCACTCTCAAGGCCGGGGAGAAGAACCAGATCCCGGTGCTGGTGAAGGTGGGGACAGCGGGGGCGGGCGCCATCCACGCCTCGATCCGCGTGCCCGGCGACACCAATCCCGGGGACAACAACAGCACGCACACCGTGCGCGTCAAGTGACCGAGCCCGGTAGCCGCGCCACGTAGACGCTTCGGACAGAGGGGACCGCTGAACATGGCCCGCAACCATCGACGATGTCTCACCGCGCTCGGCGCGACGCCGCTCATCGCCCTGCTCGCGTTCGCTCCCGGCGCGGCGGCGACGACCCAGCCCACCGCCCGTGCCGTGCCGAACAGCTGCCACGGGCTGAGCTCGGCCACCGACCAGTACACCCTGGGCTGCCGCGCCGGCGTAAAGCTGGGCACCGCAGCCGGCAACAAGAACGGCAGCCCTCCCATCTGCCAGAAATTGCCGCCTCCGTTGTCTCCGGTCAAGCCCGACGCGTACGAGCAGGGTCTCCGCGTGGGCTACCAGTTGGGCTACGACCGCGCATTCGCGGCCTCGTACAAGCGGAACTGCGCGAAGAAGCCGCTTCCCTCACCGTCGGTCCCGAAGCCGCCTCCGGAGCCCCAGAACAAGACCCAGACCCTGGAGGGCATGGCCGCGGCGGGCCAGGCGGCCGGCGCCACCTGGGGACGCGATGACGGCAAAGCCTGCACTCGGGCCCATGCGGAGCTGGTCCCGCCGGCGAAGCCGGACGCGTTCGTCAGCGCTTACCAGAACGGTTACCGCGTCGGGTACGACACCGCCTACGACGAGGCGTACCGCACGAACTGCCTGAACAAGAAGACTCCTTGACCGCTCCTGGCTCTCGGTCAGCTTCGTCCCCGCCGGCGGGTGGTCGCAGAGACCGGTGCCCGCGCCCTTCGGCGCCTGGGTTCCGGTTTGGCGCCCGGTTCGCGCGGGGTCACGGCCGGGTGTTCGGCGGGCCGACGAGACGCCCGGCCCGGCGCCGACCCAAACGTACCGGTCGCGCGGGCCCGCAGCGGGGCTCCGGAGTGCCGTACCGGCCCCACAGGGGGAAAATAGTCGAAGGTACGCCCTGCTCCGCCGCTGGGAGGGGACCACGGAGACCGCCATGAGCATGCAGAAGATCGGAAGCGACACCACGGTCCTGGCGGACTGCATCGAGGTGCCGGGCATCGGCTTCCTCCCGGTCAACGCCTTCGTTCTGCTCGCCGACGAGCCGGTCGTCGTCGATACGGGCCTCAGCCTCCCCGACCGGGACTTCCTCAGCGCCCTCGGCTCCGTCATGGACCCCGCCGACGTGCGCTGGATCTGGCTCACCCACCCCGACCGCGACCACACGGGCGGCCTGTTCGACCTGCTGGGCGCCGCCCCCCAGGCCCGCATCGTGACCACGTTCATCGGCGCCGGAATCATGTCGACCGAGCACCCCCTGCCCATGGACCGCGTACGCCTGGTGAACCCGGGCCAGTCGCTGGACGTGGGCGGCGGCCGTACGCTCCGGGCCTTCCGGCCGCCGCTGTTCGACAACCCCGCCACCGTCGGCTTCTACGACGACCGGACGCGGACGTGCTTCACCTCCGACTGCTTCGGCGGGCCGATGCCGAGCGCGGAGGTCGCCGTGGACGGTACGGCCGCCGACCTCCATCCCGAGGACCTGCGCGCCGCACAGCTGCTGTGGGCCACCGTGGACAGCCCGTGGGTCCATACCGTCGACACCGGGAAGTACCTCGCCACCCTCAAGCCGCTGCGTGCCATGGACGCCGAGACCGTGCTGTGCACCCACCTGCCGCCGGCCGTCGGCCTCGCCTCCCGCATGCTCGACACCCTCGCCGCGGCACCCGGCTCCGACCCCTTCGTCGGCCCCGACCAGCAGGCGCTCGAGCAGATGCTGGCGGGCTTCGAGCCGGGACCCGGCGACGCCGTCCCGCCCCAGGCCACGTGAGGCCGCCTTCGTACGCCGCAAACTCTCCCTCGGCACCCGCGCCCGCGCCTACGGCACCGCCTGCATCCACGAACACGCCTGCGTCCGGCTGCTCCCTCCCACGCCCCGACCCGGCCCAGCGCGGCAGACTGTCGATCCGCGACAACCCCATGGAGCACCCGCGCTGTTCTGCCAGCGGCAGAACAGCGGCCGGACCGCGCGCGATGATCACTCCAGTCCAGTCTCATGGCGACGATTGCGACGCGTACCGTCGAGTACCCGGCCGACGGTTTGACGATGATCGGGCACCTCGCGCTCCCGGCCGGTACCGGCCGCCGGCCCGCGGTGCTGCTCGGACCGGAGGGCATGGGACTGAGCGACGTCGAGCGCCGCCGGGCCGATGCCCTCGCCGAGCTGGGATACGTGG
>NZ_JBHXSC010000057.1:0-46613 GCF_042716505.1 Streptomyces sp. NPDC058674 | reverse complement strand
GCCCCGGCGGAAGCCCCTCCCGCGCCCGACCCCTGCCCTGACCCGGGCCCGGAGGGCTCCGGCGGTACGGGACCCGGCCCCGGAGGCACCGGCGCTACGGCACCCGGAACCGGCCCGGACGGCACAGGCGGTACGGAACCCGGACTCGGCCCCGGCCTCTGCCCGGAAGGCGCCGGTACGGAACCCGGGCCTTGCCCCGCCCCCGGAGGCATCGGCGGTACCGGACCCGCATCCTGCCGCGGGCCGGGTAGGAACGCCTCGCCCGGG
This sequence comes from Streptomyces sp. NPDC058674, assembly GCF_042716505.1. NCBI lineage: Bacteria > Bacillati > Actinomycetota > Actinomycetes > Kitasatosporales > Streptomycetaceae > Streptomyces > Streptomyces sp. NPDC058674. Next base: position 46,346 of record NZ_JBHXSC010000057.1, on the reverse strand, counting down.
CGGCCGGCCCGCGGCGGCGCCTCGGGCGGCGCGGGGGCCGCCCCCGGCGGGGGCCCGGCGGCGGCTGCGGACTCCGCCCGTCCCCACGGCCGACCCGGCTCCACGGGCGGCACGGACGCGCTGGGCCGTGCGGGCGGTACGGGCGGTGCGGTCGGGCCGTGCGGTGCGGGTGCGCCGGGCATCGGCCCCGCCCCGCCGGACCCCGCCCGTCCCCACGGTCGGCCCGGCTCCACGGGCGGGGCGGGCGGGAGCTGGGGCGCGGGCCGGTCGGGCCCGGGGGGTGCGACCCGCGGGCCGGTCGCCGCGGCCTCCGTTCGGGCGCGTGGCAGCGCCGTGTCCGCCAACGGCGGCGGAGGCGGCGGCAGAGGAGGCGGCGGAGGCGGGCCCGCCTCCCGGTCCGGGGCCACGGCCCCGGCCTCCGGCCTCGCCGCCCCGGCCTCCGGGGTCGGCTGGGACGGGACCGTCGGAGGCGTCGTCAGGACCGCCGCCGAGCGGAAGCGGTGGTCGAGCGTGTCCCCCGGATCGGGGTCCGCTCCCGCGTCCGGGTCCTCGTAGAGCTTCTGCCACCAGTCGTCCGCGCCCTGCTGACTCATTCCCCCATTGTCGGCCCCCCGCCCCCGGGGAAAACGCCGAATGCGCGAAAAGGGTCCACCGGACCGCCGTCCGGTGGACCCCTCCCGCTTCACCCGTACGGACTAGCGGATGCCGTACGCCCGCACGACCGTCTGGGTCACCGACGCACCGTTCGCGTCGGTCAGTTCGACCTTCAGCGAAACCGGCTTGCCGGAAGCTCCCGCGTGGTCGACGACCGCGGCCCACCTGCCGCCGCGCTCGCTCACCTCGGCCTCGGTCCAGGGCTCACCGTCGTACGAGTACGACAGCTCGGCCGACGTCAGCGCGCCCGGCTCGTAGCCCGCGTGCCCCGTGGCGCTCAGCCCGATGCTCAGCCCGTTTGCCGCGGTGACCGTCTTCCCCCCGTCCATCGGGGCGGCGTACCGGGGGAAGAGGACGGGCAGGGCTTGCGAGGAGGCCGCGGGGTCGAGCTTCGAGGTGAAGCCCCACGTCGTGCGCACCGCGGTCGAGCGCTGCCAGGTGCGGGACGGCTGGCCGATCTTCTCGACGGACTGCGTCAGTTCGTACTTCCCCGCCTCGGCCGGGACCTCGAACACCCGGAACGGGTATCCGCTCTCGCCGATGACCTCGCCGTCGCGCTCGAGCCGGAGGCCGCCGACGTCACCGAAGGAGCCGGGCGGCGCTCCGCCGCTCGGCTGCGCCGTGGACGGGCCCACGGCGGTGGCGGCCAGGACGGCCGCGGTGGCCGCTCCGACTGCCGTACGCGATATCGGGCGCTATCGCTCTCGCCAGGTGAATTCCGGCCAACCGCTGCATCGCGCGGCAAAGCCGCCGCGCACATGGCGTCTGGCCAGCGGATGTTGGTGCTGCGGTGGCAGGACCTTGGCAGAGTGGCGGGGGGTGCGGCGATGATGTCCGCGGCGGGTTCGCGCCGTGGCCGCTTCCCGCCAGGGGTCGCGTGGAGAGGTGGGGTGGACGGGTTGCTGGGTGCGATAGGCCTGGACGAGGGCCAGGAGTCGGCGTACCGCGTACTGGTGGCGCTGGGGGCGGCCGAGGTCCCCGACCTCGCGCACCGGCTGACCCTGCCGGTGCCGCAGACCGAACGGGCGCTGCGGCACCTGGAGCGGCACGGGCTGGCGGCCCAGTCCTCGGCCCGGCCGGGGCGCTGGGTGGCCGCGCCGCCCGGGGTGGCGCTGGGGGCCCTGCTGACGCAGCAGCGGCACGAGTTGGAGCAGGCGGAACTGGCGGCGGTGCTGCTGGCGGAGGAGTACCGGGCGGAGGCCGCCGAGCCGGCCGTGCACGACCTCGTGGAGGTGGTGCAGGGGGCGAGCGCGGTGGCGCACCGCTTCCACCAGCTCCAGCTCGGGGCGGTGGAGGAGGTGTGCGCCCTGGTCAGCGGCCGGCCGCAGGTGGTGACGGGTACCGACAACGAGTCGGAGGAGCGCGCGTCGGTGCGGGGGGTCGACTACCGGGTGGTGATCGAGCGGGAGGTGCTGACCCTGCCGAGGGGCATCCGGGAGGCGTCGACGGCGCTGGCGCGGGGCGAGCGGGTACGGGTGACGGGTCAGGTGCCGACGAAGCTGGTGATCGCGGACCGGACGCTCGCCATGGTCCCGCTGACGTCGCGCGGGGCGGAGCCGGCGGCGCTGGTGGTGCACGCGTCGGGGCTGTTGGAGTCCCTGACGGGCCTGTTCGAGGCCGTGTGGCGGGAGTCGCTGCCGCTGCGGCTGGGCGCGGCCGGCTCGGCCGAGGAGTCCGGGGGCGGCCCCGACACCACCGACCTGGAGATCCTCTCCCTGCTGCTGGCGGGCATGACGGACGCGAGCGTGGCGAAGCACCTGGACCTGGGGCTACGGACGGTGCAGCGGCGGGTGAAGGGGCTGATGGAGCTGGCGGGGGTCACGACCCGGCTCCAGCTCGGCTGGCACGCGTACGAGCGGGGCTGGGTGGCCCGATAGCCCCGGGTCGGTCAGGCTGGGCAGATGGATCTGCCGCAGCTGCTCCTGGTGGGGCTGGTGCTGCTGTTCGGCGTGGTGGGGGTGCTGGTCCCGGGGGTGTCGGGGACGTGGCTGGTGTGGGCGGGGCTGATGTGGTGGGCGGTGCACGAGCGGTCCAATCCGGCGTGGACCCTGCTGGTCGCGGCGACGGCCCTGCTGCTGGTGGTCCAGGTGGTGGAGTGGATGCTGCCGCCGCGCCGGCTCCGCGACGTGGGAGCGACCCCGCGGATGGCGGCGTACGCGGGCGCGGGCGCGGTGCTCGGCTTCGTCCTGGTCCCGGTGGTGGGGGCGGTCCCGGGCTTCATCGGTGGCATCTACCTGTGCGAGCGGCTGCGGCTCGGGACGCACGGCGAGGCGTGGACTTCGGCGCGGGCGGTGATGCGGGCGGCGGGGACGAGCGTGCTGGTGGAGCTCTTCGCGTGCCTGCTGGTGGCGGGGGCGTGGCTGGGCGCCGTGGTGGCGGGGGTGTAGGCACGGCGGGCGGCCGGGGCGGCCGGGCCGGCGGCGCACGGGACGGCGGGCGGAAGGGGCGCGGTGCGGCCTGCGTGCGGAGGGCGGCGCGGGGGACGGGGCGGGGGCGAAGGCGCTGCGACCGGAGGCCGGGGCGGGTGGGGGCGGTGGCGGCGGGGCCGCTCGGCGCCTAGGTCCTGGTCCGCCCGGAGCGGGTCCGGGGGCGGGGCCCCGCCGGCGTCCGAGTCGTAGGTGCGAGGTCATCGCAGCTGGTCACGGGGCGTATGACGGTGATGGCCGCAAACGGTTCGATGTGCCACCGTAGGCCGCATGGAGGGTCACCGGCACATCCCCGGCCACGAGCACCATCCCACTGACGATCACGCTCACGACCACAAGCGGACACCCGACCACGGGCACGCGCACGCGCACCCACACCCGGCAGGGCACCCGGGCGCACACGAATCCGCGCACCGCCGCCGGGGGCCGGCGGCCCGGCTGCGGCACGGCGTCGCCCACGCCCTCGCCCCGCACGGCCACCACGCGGGCGACAGGGTCGACACGGCGATGGAGGCCTCCCGCGCGGGGATGCGCACGCTGTGGACCTCCCTGGGAGTCCTGGGGCTGACCACGGCCGTGCAGTCGGCGATCGTGGTGCTGTCGGGGTCGGTGGCGCTGCTGGGCGACACGGTCCACAACGCCGCGGACGCCCTGACGGCCGTCCCGCTGGGCATCGCGTTCGTCCTCGGCAGGCGGGCGGCGAACCGGCGCTACACCTACGGGTACGGGCGCGCCGAGGACCTGGCCGGCGTCGTGATCGTGGCCGCCATCGCGGCGTCCGCGGCGCTGGCCGCCTGGGTGGCCGTGGACCGGCTGCTCGACCCGCGGGACGTCACCCACCTGTGGGCGGTCTCCGGGGCGGCGCTCGTCGGGTTCGCGGGCAACGAATGGGTGGCCCGGCTCCGTATCCGCACCGGCCGCAGGATCGGCTCGGCCGCACTCGTCGCCGACGGCCTGCACGCCCGTGCGGACGGTTTCACCTCGCTGGCCGTCCTCCTGGGGGCCGGCGGCGCCGCTCTGGGGTGGCGGGCGGCCGACCCGGTGGTCGGGCTGCTGATCACCCTGGCCATCCTGCTGGTCCTGAAGGACGCCGCCCGCGAGGTCTGCCGCCGGCTGATGGACTCGGTGGACCCGGCCCTCGTCGACGCGGCGGAGGACGCGCTGCGCGGGGTGGACGGGGTGCTGGGCGTGGGACAGGTCCGGATGCGGTGGATCGGCCACGTCCTGCGGGCCGAGGCGGACATCGTGGTCGACCCCGGTCTGACGGTGGTACGGGCGCACGAGCTGGCGGTGGCCGCCGAGCACGCCCTGATCCACGCTGTGCCCCGCCTGACGGCGGCGACGGTCCACACCGACCACGCCCCCACCGCCGACGGCGACCCGCACACTCCGCTGTCCCACCACGCATCCCGCCCGACGCCGGCCTGACCCCGGCCCCGCCCGAGGGCAGGGGCCGGGGCCGGGGGGCCGGGGGGCGGGGTCAGGCCCGACCGGTGCGCTTCGCCGCGTAGTTGGCGCGGCCCTCCGCCGACTTCAGGCGCCAGTCGCGGCGGATCTCCGACCGCAGGCGGGCGTCCGTCTTCGCGACGATCCGCTGGTTCTCCCGCAGCAGCTTGCGGTAGCTCTCCAGACGGCGGTCGGCCAGCTCCCCCGATTCCACGGCCGCCAGCACCGCGCACCCCGGCTCCGCCTCGTGGGCGCAGTCGTGGAAGCGGCAGTGCGCGGCGTACTCCTCGATCTCGGAGAACACCTGGCCGACTCCGGCCCCGGCGTCCCAGAGGCCCACTCCCCGCAGTCCGGGGGTGTCGATGAGGACGCCGCCGCCCGGCAGGGCGAGCAGGTTGCGCGTCGTCGTCGTGTGGCGGCCCTTCCCGTCGACGTCGCGGATCTGCCGGACCTCCATCACGTCGGTGCCGAGCAGGGCGTTGGCGAGGGTCGACTTCCCGGCGCCGGAGATGCCGAGCAGCACGCTCGTGCCGCCCGCGACGACGGCGGCGAGGACGTCCGTGCCCTCCCCGGAGTGGGAGGAGACGGTGAGGACCGGGACACCCGGCGCCGCGGTCTCCACGTCCTGGACCAGGTGCGCGAGCGTCCCCGGGTCCGGGACCAGGTCGGCCTTGGTGAGGACGACCAGCGGCTGCGCGCCGGACTCCCACCCCAGAGCCAGGAAGCGCTCGATGCGCCCCAGGTCCAGCTCGGCGGCGAGGGAGACGGCGATGACCGCGTGGTCGACGTTGGCGGCGAGGATCTGCCCCTCGGACCGCTGCGAGGAGGTGGACCGTACGAAGGCGGTGCGGCGCGGCAGGTAGGCCTTCACGTAGCGCGGGCTGCCCGCCGCCTCGACGGCGGCCCAGTCACCGGTGCAGATGACGCGGAGCGGGTCGTGCGGGGTGACGAAGGCGGTGTCGGCCCGGACCAGGCCGGCCTCGGTCATGACGTCGCACTGGCCGCGGTCGACCCGGACGACCCGGCCGGGCAGCAGGCCCTGCTCGGCGTACGGGGTGAATTCGGCCTCCCACGCGTCGTCCCAGCCGAAGGGGGCGAGGGCGTGCGGGAGCGGTGCCTGCGGGAAAGAGGAGAAAGACAAGGGGAACCCTTCACAGGGCGGCCCCGGCGGCACGCGCGCGGCGCGTGGAGGTATACGAGGTCAGCCGGAGGCCACGGAGGTGACATTGATGGTCTTCTGAGTGCGGGCAGCGCCCTGCGCGACGACAGTCATCAACGAACTCACCTCCGGGTCATGCACGAACTGGCCGTTCCGCACCGGTCGGCGGGAACGGTCCCACCGTAACAAGCCCCCGCGCGCGGGAGCCAGTTCTTTTTCCGGAAGACCCCGCCGACGGAGCGGTGCGGCGCCGGCGCCCTCAGAGCCGGCGCCCTCAGAGCCAGTCCGCCGCCCGGCCGACGGCGAACGCGTCCCGCGCCGGTGTCCGATTCGTTCAAGACCGCGGCCGCGGCGGATGCCTAGGCTGCCGTCATGACTCCTCGACTCGACATGATCGGCATGGTCGTCTCCGACATGGCCGCCTCGCTCGCCTTCTACCGCCGCCTGGGCCTCGACGTCCCGCCGGGCGCCGAGGAGCAGCAGCACGTGGAGGCCGTGCTTCCCGGCGGCCTGCGGATCGCGTGGGACACGGAGGAGGTCGTCCGCTCCTTCGACCCCTCCTGGACCCGCCCGGCCGGTGACGGCCGCCGGGACCTCGCGTTCCTGTGCGACTCCCCCGCCGCGGTGGACGCCCTGTACGCCGAACTGACCGACGCAGGGCACACGGGCCACCTGAAGCCCTGGGACGCCTTCTGGGGCCAGCGCTACGCGGTGGTCCTCGACCCGGACGGCTGCGGCGTCTCGCTCTTCGCCCCGTCGGAGGGCGCGGGCGCCGCCGCGCCGCACACGCCCTAGGAAACGCCTTCCGCACCCGCGCCGGAGACCGGACCTGGGACCGAGCCCGCGCCCGCGCCCGCGGCGTAGGCGCTCAGGGTGGTGCCGGCCAGCGTGCGGACCTCCCGGGAGAGGTGCGCCTGGTCGGCGTAGCCGGCGACGGCCGCGACCTCGGCGTAGCGCATCCCGGACCGGGCGAGCGCCAGGGCCCGGCGCAGCCGCAGGACGCGGCCGAGCGTGCGGGGTCCGTACCCGAAGGCGTCCAGCGAGCGGCGGTGCAGCTGCCGCTCCCCGAGCCCGACCGCGGCGGCGATCCCGGCCACCGGCTGGCCCGCCCGGAGCCGGGCGGCGACCTCGGCGGCGAGCGGGTCGGGCGGCCCGGCCGCGGCGGCGCGGCGCGCGGCCAGCGCCTCCAGTCCGGCGCGCGGGTCGCCGTACCCCTCGACGAGCCCGGCGAGGCGGCGCACCTCCCTCGCCGGCCACAGGTCGGCCAGCTCCACGCGGCGGTCCCGCAGGACGTGCGCCGGTACGCCCAGCAGCGTCGGCGCCGTCCCGGGCGCGAGCCGGATTCCGGCGAAGACCCCGCCGGGGACCTCCCCGGCCGGGTGCGGCCGGGTGTCGGCCCCGGCGACCAGCAGCCGCCCGTCCACCCACAGCAGGTCCATGCAGCCGTCGGGCAGCACCGTCCCGCCGCCGCCCCCGGACCGCCAGAGCACGGCCCCGGGCACGGCCGCCGAGCGCGCTTCCTCGTACACGCCACCAGGCTACGGGCCGCCCCCGCCGCCCCCGGCGCCCCGCCGGGCGGCGCGGCCCGGCGGCGCGGGCCCGGCCCGCCGGGTCAGTGCTTGCGGAGCCTGGAGGAGTAGTCCTCCGGCGGGAGGAACTTCGACCACCGCTCCGGGAACTCCGAGGGCATCCCGTCGTCCTCGTCGTCCTCCGACTCGCCCTCGGCCATCGCCCGCCAGGCGGCGGCCCGCGCGATCAGCTGCGCCGCCTCCGCCTCGCGGGCCCGCTCGTTCGCCTCGCGCGCCGCGGCCGTGGCCACGGACGGCCAGACGCGGTCGATGGCGGCGTTGACGGCGGCGCCGACGAGCACCGCGAAGGCGGAGATGCCGATCCACAGCAGGATGGCCACCGGCGCGGCCAGCGATCCGTAGATCGTCGGGCCCTCCACGGTGTTGGTGAGGTAGATCCGCAGCAGGAACGAGCCGAGCACCCACATCGCCAGGGCCACCAGCGCCCCCGGCACGTCCTCGATCCACGGCGAGCGCACCGGGACGGAGACGTGGTAGAGCGTGGTCAGGAAGGCGATGGACAGCAGGGTGACCGTCGGCCAGTAGAGCACCGCGATCACCTCGGTGCTCCAGGGGAGCAGCCGGACCACCGCGTCGGGACCGACGACCATCAGCGGCAGCACGATCGCGCCGATCAGCAGGGCGATGATGTACAGGAGGAAGGCGAGCAGGCGGGTCTTGACGATCCCGCGGTGGCCGTCGAGTCCGTACATGACGGTGATGGTGTCGATGAAGACGTTGACGGCGCGGGAGCCCGACCACAGCGCGAAGGCGAAGCCGAGCGAGATCAGGTCGGGCCGGCCCCGGCTGGTCACGTCGTCCAGCATGGGCCTGGCGATGTCGTTGACGCCGCGGTCGGAGAGCACGGTGCCGACGGCCCGCAGGATGTTCTCCTCGATGCTCTCGACGGACCGGGTGTCCGTCCAGCCGTCCACGTAGCCGAGGAGGCCGAGCAGGCCGAGGAAGAGCGGGGGCAGCGACAGGAGGGTGAAGAACGCCGCCTCGGCCGCGAGTCCGAGGATGCGGTACTCGATGCACGAGTTGACGGTGTCCTTCAGCAGCAGCCAGGCCATCTTCCGCTTGGAGACGTTGCGGTAGAGGGCGCGGGCCCGGTGGAGCCGCCCTGGGATCCGCTCGGGTGTTTCTTTTACTGGCTGCACGTCCTTACGGTATCCGCATGGCAGCCACCACCCACACAGTCAGCAACCAGGCCCCGCCCCTGGTGGGCCACGACGTCTACGGGGGCGACCGCGCCCTCACCGAGGGGGTGGAGCGCCACCTCGCCTCGGCGGATGCCGAACTCCTCGACGGGGTGCGCAAGGAGCTGACCACCCTCGGGCGGGCCGCCGGCTCCGCGCAGGCCCAGGGGTGGGGCGCCCTGGCGAACGAGAACCCGCCGAAACTGCGGACCCACGACCGGTACGGGAACCGCATCGACGAGGTCGACTTCCACCCGGCGTGGCACCGGCTGCTCGGGCACGCCGTGACCTCGGGGCTGACCGACGCCTGGGGACGCCCGGCCGGGCACCTGCGCCGCGCGGCGGGCTTCTTCGTGTGGTCGCAGGCCGAGTCGGGGCACGGCTGCCCGGTCTCGATGACGCACGCCGCCGTACCGGCCCTGCGGGCCGACCCGGAGCTGGCGGCGGAGTGGGAGCCGCGGCTGACCTCGCACGTGTACGAGGAGGGTCTGCGGCCGCCCGGGCAGAAGACGGGCGTGCTCTTCGGGATGGGGATGACGGAGAAGCAGGGGGGCAGCGACGTACGGGCGAACACGACGGCGGCGGTGCCGCTGGACGCCTCCGGGGAGTACCTGCTGACGGGGCACAAGTGGTTCTGCTCCGCGCCGATGTGCGACGGGTTCCTCGTGCTGGCGCAGGCGCCGGGCGGGCTGACCTGCTTCCTGGTGCCGCGGGTGCTGCCGGACGGCACGCGCAACGTCTTCGCGATCCAGCGGTTGAAGGACAAGCTGGGGAACCGGTCGAACGCGTCGGGCGAGGTGGAGTTCGACGGGACCTGGGCGCGGCGCGTCGGCGAGGAGGGCCGGGGGGTGCGGACCATCATCGAGATGGTCGCGGCGACCCGGCTGGACTGCGTGATCGGCTCGGCTTCGCTGATGCGGCAGGCGCTGACGCAGGCCGTGCACCACGCGGAGCACCGCTCCGCATTCGGAGCGCCGCTCATCGACCAGCCGCTGATGCGCAACGTGCTCGCGGACCTCGCCCTGGAGTCGGAGGCGGCCACCACCCTCACCCTGCGCCTCGCGGCGGCCTACGACGCCGGCACCGACCAGGAGAGGGCCTTCCTGCGCCTGGCCGTGCCCGCGGCAAAGTACTGGGTGACCAAGCGCTGCACGCCGATGGTGGCGGAGGCGCTGGAGTGCCTGGGCGGCAACGGCTACGTCGAGGAGTCCGGGATGCCGAGACTGCTGCGCGAGTCCCCGCTGAACTCGATCTGGGAGGGTTCGGGCAACGTGCAGGCGCTGGACGTGCTGCGGGCCCTGCAGCGCGAGCCGCAGGCGCTGAACGCCTTCCTGGTGGAGGTGGGCCTGGCCCGGGGCGCCGACCACCGGCTGGACGCGGCCGTCAAGGACCTGCTGACGGAGCTCGCCGACCTGGAGGGCATCGAGGCCCGCGCCCGTCGCGTGGTGGAGCGCATGGCGCTGGTGCTGCAGGGTTCCCTGCTGGTGCGGTGGGCTCCCCCGCAGGTGGCGGACGCGTTCTGCGCCTCGCGGCTGGGCGGTGACCGGGGCGCGGCCTTCGGCACGCTGCCGCACAGCCTGGACCTCGGCGCGGTGGTGGAACGGGCGCGGATCACGGGCTAGAAGCCGGGCACCCCCCAAGGTCCCCGCACCGCTTCGAGCCCGGATCCGGGCCCGTCGGCCGGAGGCAGGGGTGGCGCCGCGCCGACTCGGCGCCACCCCTGGCCCGGGAAGCCCCGAGGAGGAGCTGTCACGCCGCTCGGCGGCGTGGGGCCAGTCTCGGTCGGGTGACCGGGGCTTGGCGAGAGTTGCATGACGTTGCACCCTTTGATTCGGCAGCCGCCCCGCCGTGGGCGCCGGGAGGGATGCGGTGTCCGCGGACCGCCCGGCCCGGCTTGCGTCGTACATCTGTTCGCACGGGGAGGTTCCGGTGGCCGACACCACAGGCAGCACGGTCGATGCGGCACGCATCTCGGCCATGGACGCGCGGCAGGCCGTCCGCCTCCTCAAGGGGGTGCGGGCGGCGGCGCTGGCCGGCGACCCGCCGCCGGCCGCGCCCCGTCCGGAGATCGCCGAGTCCTGGCGCCGGATGCTGGCCGGCGGGGTGCACCCGGACCGGGACGCGCGCTCGCGGGTGCTGTCGGCCGCCGAGACCGAGGAGCGGCGGCGGCTGTCGCCGCTGCGGGAGGTCCTGCCGGTGCTCCGGGAGGGCCTGCTGCCCTCCCTGGACGACAGCCTGCACATCATGGTCGTCGCCGACGCGGACGGGCGGCTGCTGTGGCGGGAGGGGCACCGTTCCATCCTGCGCAAGGCGGACCGGCTGGGCTTCGCGGTCGGGGCCGACTGGGACGAGGCGGTGGTCGGCACCAACGGCGTGGGGACGGCGCTGGTGGCCCGCAGGCCGGTCCAGGTGTTCTCGGCGGAGCACTTCGTCTCCAGCCACCACGACTGGACGTGCGCGGGGGCGCCCGTACGGGACCCGCGCGACGGGCGGCTGCTGGGGGTGGTCGACGTCAGCGGGCCGCTGGCCACCATGCACCCGGCGACGCTGGCGTGGGTGAGCTCGGTGGCCCGGCTCGCCGAGCGGGAGCTGCGCCTGCGGCACCTGGAGTCGCTGGAGCGGCTGCGGGCGGTCGCGGCCCCGCTGCTGGCCCGGCTGCCGGGCCCGGCGGTGGCCGTGGACCCGCACGGCTGGACGGCGGCCGTGACGGGCCTGGTCCCGGCGGACCGGGTCCCGCTGCCGAAGCACTTCGGCCCGGGTCGGGTGTTCGTGCCGCAGCTCGGCGAGTGCGTGGCGGAGCCGCTGCCCGGCGGCTGGCTGCTGCGGGTCGCGCGGACCCGTGCGCACCCGGCGGCGACCCGGGTCGTACTGGACCTCAGCCGGCCGGGCGCGTGGTCCGCGACGGTGTACGGGGCCGCCGGGAGCTGGTCGCAGGAGCTGAGCCCGCGCCACGCGGAGCTGCTGTTCCTGCTGGCGGAGAGCCCCCGGGGGCGTACGGCGGCGGAGCTGGCGGCGGAGCTCTTCGGGGACCCCTCGCGCACGGTGACGGTCCGCGCGGAGCTGTCGCGGGTGCGGCGCCGCCTCGGGGGCGTGCTGACCCACCGGCCGTACCGCTTCGCGCAGGACGTGGAGGTGAAGCTGATCCGCCCGGAGGAGCCGGCGGCGCTGCTGCCCCACTCCACCGCTCCGGCCGTGATCAGGGCCCGCCTGGTCGGCGCGGGGTCCGGCGTGATTCCCTGACCCGCATGAGCACCATCACCCTCACCACCTGGTCCCTGGACATGACCGCGCCCGGCGACCTGGTCCCCGCGGCGGTCCCCGGTCCGGAGATCACCGTCGTCCGGTCGGAGGTCCCCTCCCCCGAGTTCAGCCGCTTCCTGTACGCCTCGGTGGGCGGCGACATCCACTGGACGGACCGGCTGGCCCTGACCCGCGCCGAGTGGGCGCGGCAGCTGGCCCGGCCGGGGGTGGAGACGTGGGTGGCGTACGACCGCGGCACGCCGGCGGGGTACGTCGAGTTCGATCCGCAGGACGACGGCGTGGTGGAGATCGTGTACTTCGGCCTGCTCCCCGACTTCCGCGGCCGGCGCATCGGCGGGCACCTGCTCTCGGTGGGCGTCGCGCGGGCCTGGGACCTGGCGTCCCGCTGGCCGGACCGGGAGCCGACGCGGCGGGTCTGGCTGCACACGTGCAGCCTGGACGGGCCGACGGCGATGGCCAATTACGAGCGGCGCGGCTTCAAGCTGTTCAAGACGGAAACGGAACCGAGGGAGGAGTCCCCCACCCCCGGCCCCTGGCCCGGCGCCTAGGCCCTGTCGTCAAAGTCCCGCCTGGCCGCCGCGCACGGCCCGGAAGCGGCCCGGAAGCGGCCCGGGGCGTGACCCCCGTCACGCCATCCCGCGATGCGAGACGACTTCGTCCGCATCATGGACAGTAGTGGACTCCTCCAATCGGCACATGACACGCTTCCGCCATGAATGGAGCTGGAATTGCCTTGGTGAGTCGACGGCACGTCGATCTCGGCCGCATGTCCAGCGCCATCTGTCCGGCGCGCTGACGGAACCAGCCACCGCCGCACACCGCCGCAATCCCGGCCTCGCCGCCGCGGAAGCGCCGGTCACCGAAGTCCCCTGAAGGCCGCATACCGCCCTGCCCGCCGGCCACCCCGGCAGAGGAGCGGAGATCGGCCGCACCCCGCTCAGCCACGCCGACGTGACAGGGGCGCGCCTCCCTGCCCCTGCCCCCCTGCCTTTGCCTTGAGCCGCCGAAGAAGGACGTACCGCCATGGCCGCCACCCCCGAAACGCCCGCAGCAGCAGCTCCCGCAGCCGCCGCGCGCCGCAAGACCGGCCGCCACCGCGGTGAGGGTCAGTGGGCCGTCGGACACCACACGCCCCTCAACGGCAACGAGCAGTTCAAAAAGGACGACGACGGTCTCAACGTGCGGACACGCATCGAGACGATCTACTCCAAGGCGGGCTTCGACTCGATCGACCCGAACGACCTCCGCGGCCGCATGCGCTGGTGGGGCCTCTACACCCAGCGCAAGCCCGGGATCGACGGCGGCAAGACCGCGATCCTGGAGCCGGAGGAGCTGGACGACAAGTACTTCATGCTGCGCGTCCGCATCGACGGGGGCCGGCTGACCACCGAGCAGCTCCGCGTGATCGGCGAGATCTCCGAGGAGTTCGCCCGCGGCACCGCGGACCTCACCGACCGCCAGAACGTGCAGTACCACTGGATCCGCATCGAGGACGTCCCGGAGATCTGGCGCCGTCTGGAGGCCGTCGGCCTCTCGACCACCGAGGCCTGCGGCGACACGCCCCGCGTGATCCTCGGCTCGCCCGTCGCGGGCATCGCCCTGGACGAGATCATCGACGGCACCCCCGCCATCGACGAGATCCAGCGCCGGATCGTGGGCAACCCCGCCTTCTCGAACCTGCCCCGCAAGTTCAAGTCCGCGGTCTCCGGCTCGCCGCTGCTCGACGTGGCGCACGAGATCAACGACATCGCCTTCGTCGGCGTGGACCACCCCGAGCACGGCCCCGGCTTCGACGTCTGGGTCGGCGGCGGCCTCTCCACCAACCCCAAGCTGGGCGTGCGCCTGGGCACCTGGGTCTCGCTGGAGGAGGTCCCCGACGTCTACGAGGGCGTCATCTCGATCTTCCGCGACTACGGCTACCGCCGGCTGCGCACCCGCGCCCGCCTGAAGTTCCTCGTCGCCGACTGGGGCGCGGCCAAGTTCCGCCAGGTCCTGGAGGACGAGTACCTGAAGCGCAGGCTCACGGACGGCCCGGCGCCCGCGCAGCCCTCCGGCCAGTGGCGCGACCACGTCGGCGTCCACCGGCAGCAGGACGGCCGCTTCTACGTGGGCTTCGCCCCCCGCGTGGGCCGCGTGGACGGCGCCACCCTCACCAAGATCGCGGACGTGGCCGCCCGGCACGGCTCCGGCCGGCTGCGCACCACCGCCGAGCAGAAGATGATCGTCCTCGACATCGAGGCCGACCGGGTCGACTCCGTCGTCGCGGCACTGGAGGCGCTGGACCTGCGGGTCAATCCGTCCCCGTTCCGCCGCGGCACGATGGCCTGCACCGGCATCGAGTTCTGCAAGCTGGCCATCGTCGAGACGAAGGCGCGCGGCGCCTCGCTGATCGACGAGCTGGAGCGGCGCCTGCCGGACTTCGCCGAGCCGCTCACCATCAACATCAACGGCTGCCCGAACGCCTGCGCCCGCATCCAGGTGGCGGACATCGGTCTCAAGGGGCAGCTGGTCCTGGACGAGAACGGCGACCAGGTGGAGGGCTACCAGGTCCACCTGGGCGGCGCCCTCGGCCTGGAGGCCGGCTTCGGCCGCAAGGTCCGCGGCCTCAAGGTCACCTCGGCCGGACTGCCCGACTACGTCGAGCGGGTCGTCACGCGCTTCCAGGAGCAGCGCGAGGACGGCGAGCGCTTCGCCTCCTGGGTCACCCGCGCGAGCGACGAGGCCCTGTCATGAGCGAGCGCGCCGCCCCCTTCTACTGCCCGTACTGCGGCGACGAGGACCTCTTCCCGAACGAGACGGGGCACGGCGCCTGGGAATGCCGGGCCTGCAACCGGGCCTTCCAGCTGAAGTACCTCGGGCTGCTGTCCCGGGGCGTTCAGGCCAACGGCACCGGAGGGGACGCGATATGACGACGGCTCAGGAGACGCGGAGTCTGAAGGAGCTGGCCGAGCGGGCGGGCCGGGAGCTGGAGGACGCCTCCGCCCTGGAGATCCTCGCCTGGGCGGCCCGGACCTTCGGCGAGAAGTTCGCCGTGACCTCCTCCATGGAGGACGCGGTCGTCGCCCACCTGGCCTCCCGCGCCTTCCCCGGCGTGGACGTGGTCTTCCTCGACACCGGCTACCACTTCGAGGAGACCATCGGCACCCGCGACGCGGTCGAGGCCGTGATGGACGTCAACGTCATCACGCTCACCCCGCGGCAGAGCGTCGCCGAGCAGGACGCCGAGCACGGCCCGAGGCTGCACGACCGGGACCCCGACCTGTGCTGCGCGCTGCGCAAGGTCAAGCCGCTGGAAGAGGGCCTGGCCGCGTACGACGCATGGGCGACGGGCCTGCGCCGCGACGAGTCCCCGACCCGGGCGAACACCCCGGTCGTCGGCTGGGACGAGAAGCGCCGCAAGGTCAAGGTCTCGCCGATCGCCCGCTGGACCCAGGACGACGTGGACGCCTACGTCGCCGAGCACGGCGTGCTGACCAACCCGCTGCTGGCCGACGGCTACGCCTCCGTCGGATGCGCCCCCTGCACCCGCCGCGTGGCACAGGGCGAGGACGCGCGGTCCGGCCGCTGGGCCGGGCTGGGCAAGACCGAGTGCGGCCTGCACGGCTGATGAGAATCCCCCCACTCGTACGGAACCGACGGAGAAGAACCAGATGAGCGTGAGCGACCAGGGCGCCACCGTGTGGCTGACCGGGCTGCCGAGCGCGGGCAAGACGACCATCGCCCACGCGCTGGCCGAGCGGCTGCGCGCCGAGGGCCACCGCGTGGAGGTCCTCGACGGGGACGAGATCCGCGCGTTCCTCTCCGCCGGCCTCGGCTTCGGCCGCGAGGACCGGCACACCAACGTGCAGCGGATCGGCTTCGTCGCCGAACTCCTCGCGAGCAACGGCGTCAAGGCACTGGTGCCGGTGATCGCGCCCTTCGCGGACAGCCGCGAGGCCGTCCGCAAGCGGCACGCCGCCGAGGGCACCTCCTACCTGGAGGTCCACGTGGCCACCCCGGTCGAGGTCTGCTCCGAGCGTGACGTCAAGGGCCTGTACGCCAAGCAGGCGGCGGGCGAGATCTCCGGTCTGACCGGGGTCGACGACCCGTACGAGGCCCCGGAGTCCCCGGACCTCCGTATCGAGTCGCACACGCAGTCCGTGCAGGAGTCGGCCTCGGCCCTGCACGCGCTGCTCACCGAGAGGGGTCTGGCATGACCACGGCCGCACACCTGCACACCGATTCCGGCTCCGACGCCCCGTACGCGCTCTCGCACCTGGACGCGCTGGAGTCGGAGGCGGTGCACATCTTCCGCGAGGTGGCGGGCGAGTTCGAGAGGCCGGTCGTCCTGTTCTCCGGCGGCAAGGACTCCATCGTCATGCTGCACCTGGCGCTGAAGGCGTTCGCGCCGGCGCCGGTGCCCTTCACGCTGCTGCACGTCGACACGGGCCACAACTTCCCCGAGGTGCTGGAGTACCGCGACCGCACGGTCGCCGAGCACGGCCTGCGCCTGCACGTGGCCTCCGTCCAGGAGTACATCGACGCGGGCAAGCTGCGCGAGCGCCCGGACGGCACCCGCAACCCGCTGCAGACCCTCCCGCTGACCGAGGCGATCCAGCGGCTCCGGTTCGACGCCGTCTTCGGCGGCGGCCGCCGCGACGAGGAGAAGGCCCGCGCCAAGGAGCGCGTCTTCTCCCTGCGCGACGAGTTCTCCCAGTGGGACCCGCGGCGCCAGCGCCCCGAGCTGTGGCAGCTCTACAACGGCCGCCACGCCCCCGGCGAGCACGTGCGCGTCTTCCCGCTGTCCAACTGGACCGAGCTGGACGTGTGGCAGTACATCGCCCGCGAGGCCATCGAGCTGCCGGAGATCTACTTCGCCCACGAGCGCGAGGTGTTCCGGCGGGGCGGCATGTGGCTGACGGCCGGCGAGTGGGGCGGGGCCAAGGAGGGCGAGACGCCCGAGAAGCGCCTCGTCCGCTACCGCACCGTCGGCGACATGTCCTGCACCGGCGCCGTCGACTCCGACGCCGCCACGCTGGACGCCGTGATCGCCGAGATCGCCGTCTCCCGCCTCACCGAGCGCGGTGCGACCCGCGCCGACGACAAGGTGTCCGAGGCCGCGATGGAAGACCGCAAGCGCGAAGGGTACTTCTAGACATGACCAGCACCACCGATCAGCTCGCCGGCCTGGCCGACCCCTCCGTGACCACACTGCTGCGCTTCGCGACCGCCGGCTCCGTCGACGACGGCAAGTCCACCCTGGTGGGCCGCCTGCTGCACGACTCGAAGTCGGTCCTCACCGACCAGATGGAGGCCGTCGAGGCCGTCTCCGCCCAGCGCGGCCAGGAGACCCCCGACCTCGCGCTGCTCACCGACGGCCTGCGGGCCGAGCGGGAGCAGGGCATCACCATCGACGTGGCCTACCGCTACTTCGCCACCACGCGCCGCCGGTTCATCCTCGCGGACACCCCGGGGCACGTGCAGTACACCCGCAACATGGTCACCGGCGCCTCCACGGCTGACCTGGCCGTGGTCCTGGTCGACGCCCGCAACGGCGTGATCGAGCAGACCCGCCGGCACGCCGCCGTCGCCGCCCTGCTGCGCGTCCCGCACGTGGTGCTGGCCGTCAACAAGATGGACCTCGTGGACTACGCGGAGCCGGTCTTCGCGGCGATCGCCGAGGAGTTCACCGCGTACGCCTCGGACCTGGGCGTCCCGGAGATCACCGCGATCCCGATCTCGGCGCTGGCCGGGGACAACGTGGTCGAGCCGTCCGCGAACATGGACTGGTACGGCGGCCCGACGGTGCTAGAGCACCTGGAGACCGTCCCGGTCAGCCACGACCTCACGGCCTGCCCCGCGCGCTTCCCGGTGCAGTACGTGATCCGCCCGCAGTCCGCGGCACACCCCGACTACCGCGGCTACGCCGGCCAGATCGCCTCCGGCGTCCTGCGCGTCGGCGAGGCCGTGACGGTGCTGCCCTCGGGCCGGACCTCGGTCATCGAGGGGATCGACGCGCTGGGCGAGTCCGTGGACATCGCCTGGGCGCCGCAGTCGGTGACGCTGCGGCTGAAGGACGACATCGACATCTCGCGCGGCGACCTGATCGCGCCGTCCGCCAGTGCCCCGGCCACCACGCAGGACGTCGAGGCGACGGTCTGCCACGTGGCGGACCAGCCGCTGGCCGTCGGCGCCCGAGTGCTGATCAAGCACACGACGCGGACGGTCAAGGCGATCGTCAGGGAGATCCCCTCGCGGCTGACCCTGGACGACCTGTCCCAGCACCCGGACCCCGGGCAGCTGGTGGCCAACGACATCGGCCGCGTCGTCGTCCGCACCGCCGAGCCGCTCGCGCTCGACGCGTACGCCGACTCGCGCCGCACCGGGTCCTTCCTGCTGATCGACCCGGCCGACGGCACGACCCTGGCGGCCGGCATGGCGGGCGAGTCCTTCGCCTCCAAGGCCGAGACCACCGTGCAGGCGGACGAGGAAGGGTGGGACTTCTAGCCCATGTTCTCCGACATCTACTCCACCTTCGCCAAGGAGGGCGGCCGCGTGGGCAGCGGCTCCCTCGGCAGCGGACAGGGAGGGGTGGCGCGATGTGCGCGATGACGTACGCGCACCGCATGCGCGCCCTCACCCTCCACGAGCCGTACCTGTCCCCGCTCCACAGACGAAGACCTGCGTCGTGATCCCACGGCGCTCCGAGAGGAAGTCCTCCCGTGCCTGCCACCGGTACCACCCGTACTGCCCCCTCCCGTAAGACCGGTCTGCGCCGCGGCGTCGCCGCAGCCGCCGCCCTGCCGCTCCTGATCGGTGCGCTCGCCTCCTGCGGCTACGGCTCCGAGGCCGCGAAGGACGAGCCGAAGGGCAAGGCCGCCGAGGTCTCCGACGCCGGCAAGAAGCTCTCCGCCGCCGAGGTCCGCATCGGGTACTTCCCGAACCTGACCCACGCCACCGCCTTGGTCGGCCTCCAGGAAGGCCTGATCGAGAAGGAGCTGAACGGCACCACGGTCAAGCCGCAGTCCTTCAACGCCGGCCCGTCCGAGATCGAGGCCCTCAACGGCGGCTCCCTCGACATCGGCTTCATCGGCCCCTCGCCGTCGATCAACGGTTACGTGAAGTCCAAGGGCTCCAACCTGCGGATCATCTCCGGCTCCGCCTCCGGCGGCGTCAAGCTCGTCGTGAACCCGGAGAAGATCAAGACCCTGGACGACCTCAAGGGCAAGAAGATCGCCACTCCCCAGAAGGGGAACACGCAGGACGTCGCGTTCCTCAACTGGATCTCGGAGAAGGGCTGGAAGGTCGACCCGGAGTCCGGCAAGGGTGACGTCTCCGTCGTCCGCACGGACAACAAGGTCACCCCGGACGCCTTCAAGCAGGGCTCCATCGACGGTGCCTGGGTGCCGGAGCCCACGGCCTCCAAGCTCGTCTCCGACGGCGCCGCCGTCCTCCTCGACGAGACCGACCTGTGGCCCGACAAGAAGTTCGTGATCACGAACGTCATCGTGTCCCAGAAGTTCCTCAAGGAGCACCCGGACGTGGTCGAGGCCGTGCTCAAGGGCACGGTGAAGACCAACGAGTGGATCAACGCCAACCCGGACCAGGCCAAGGCCTCCGCCAACGCCAAGCTGGCGGCCGAGGGCGGCAAGCCGCTGGACGCCAAGGTCATCGACCCGGCGTGGAAGAGCATCCTGGTCACCGACGACCCGCTGGCCGGGACGCTGAAGGCGCAGGCCGACGACGCGGTCAAGGCCAAGCTCATCGAGCAGCCCGAACTGGCCGGCATCTACGACCTGACGCTGCTGAACAAGGTCCTGAAGGCCGCCGGCAAGCCCGAGGTCTCCGACGCCGGTCTCGGCGCCAAGTAACCCCGTAGATCCAGCAACCCCAGGAGGTGACGACCATGGCCACCACGCTTGCCAAGGCTGCCGAGGGCACCGTAGCGGAGCAGTACGCGCACGCCGCCCGCATCGAGCACGTCTCGAAGTCCTTCTCCGGCCCGGCCGGATCGCAGCTCGTCCTGGACGACATCAGCCTCGATGTCGCTCCCGGAGAGTTCGTCACCATCCTGGGGGCCTCGGGGTGCGGCAAGTCCACCCTGCTGAACCTGGTCGCGGGACTGGACAAGCCGTCCGCGGGGTCCATCGAGACCCCCGGCGGCCGTCCGGCCCTCATGTTCCAGGAGCACGCCCTCTTCCCGTGGCTGACCGCGGGCAAGAACATCGAACTGGCCCTGCGGCTGCGCGGGGTGGCCAAGGCCGAGCGCCGTCCGGAGGCCGAGCGGCTGCTGGAGCTGGTCCGCCTCGGCGGTTCGTACGGCAAGCGCGTCCACGAGCTGTCGGGCGGCATGCGCCAGCGCGTGGCCCTCGCGCGGGCCCTCGCGCAGGACAGTCAACTGCTGCTGATGGACGAGCCGTTCGCGGCCCTCGACGCGATCACCCGCGATGTGCTGCACGGTGAGCTCACCCGCATCTGGGACGCCGCGAACACGAGCGGCTCCGCCGCGGGCAACCTTTCGGTCCTTTTCGTCACGCACAACGTGCGCGAGGCCGTGCGGCTCGCCCAGCGCGTGGTCCTCCTCTCCTCCCGGCCCGGCCGGATCGCGAAGGAATGGACCGTGGACATCCCGCAGCCGCGCCGCATCGAGGACGCGGACGTCGCGGAGCTGTCCCTGGAGATCACTGAACACCTGCGTGGGGAGATCCGCCGTCATGGCCAGCACTGACACCACTCCGAAGGCCGCGGCCAGGGGCAAGGCCGACGACCTGGCCGGCCTGGAGGCGGGCCTCGACGCCCTCGACGCGATCGAGACCCACCGCACCCCGGTCCGCGAGGTCCTCGTCAAGAAGATCCTGCCCCCGCTGCTGGCCGTCGGACTCGTCCTCCTCGTCTGGCAGATCCTCGTCGCGGCGGAGGTCACCGACGAGACCAAGCTCCCCGCCCTCTCCGCCGTGTGGGACAGCCTGGCCGACATGTGGGCCAAGGGCACGCTGCTGGAGGTCATCTGGACCAGCGTCTCGCGCGGTCTGCTCGGCTTCCTGATGGCCTTGGCCATCGGCACCCCGCTCGGCCTGGTCGTCGCCCGGGTGAAGTTCGTCCGCGCCGCGATCGGTCCGATCCTCCAGGGGCTGCAGTCCCTGCCGTCGGTGGCCTGGGTGCCCCCGGCCGTGCTCTGGTTCGGCCTCAACGACGCCATGATGTACACGGTGATCCTGCTGGGCGCGGTCCCGTCCATCGCCAACGGCCTCGTCTCCGGCATCGACCAGGTCCCGCCGCTGTTCCTGCGGGCCGGCCGGACGCTGGGTGCGACCGGCCTGCGCGGGGCCCGGCACATCGTCATGCCGGCCGCGCTGCCGGGCTACCTGGCCGGCCTGAAGCAGGGCTGGGCCTTCTCCTGGCGCTCGCTGATGGCCGCCGAGATCATCGCCAGCTCCCCCGACCTGGGTCTGGGCCTGGGCCAGCTGCTGGAGAACGGCCGCAACAACATCGACCTGCCGGGCGTGTTCCTCGCGATCCTGCTGATCCTGGTGGTCGGCATCGCCATCGACCTGTTGATCTTCAGCCCGGTCGAGCGGTGGGTCCTGCGCAGCCGCGGCCTGCTGGTCAAGAGCTGAGCGGGCCGTGTACCGCGCACGACCCGTCCTGCTGGTCATCGCCCACGGCAGCCGCGACCCTCGGCACGCAGCGACCGTGCACGCCCTCACCCGGCGCGCGCGGGCGCTGCGGCCCGGGCTGCGGGTGGAGACGGCCTTCCTCGACTTCAACGCCCCGCGCGTCGAGCAGGTCCTGTCCGCGCTGCACGCCTCGGGCGTACGGGAGGTCGTGGCCCTGCCGCTGCTGCTGACGCGGGCCTTCCACGCGAAGGCGGACGTCCCGGCGGCGCTGTCGGAGTCGGCGGCCCGGCTGCCGGGGCTCGCCGTGCGGGTGGCCGAGGTCCTCGGCCCGTCCCCGCTCCTGATCTCCGCCCTGGAGCGCCGGCTCGCCGAAGCCGGCCTCACCCCGGCGGACCGCGCCGGCACCGCCGTGGTGCTCGCGTCCGCCGGCTCCTCGGACCCGGAGGCGATCGCAGTGATCGCTGAAACCGCGCGGGAGTGGCGGCACACCGGTTGGTGCGCCGTGCGGCCTGCGTTCGCCTCCGCTGCCCTTCCCCGTACGGAGGACGCCGTACGGGAACTGCGGGCCGAGGGCCACCGCCGCGTGGTGGTTGCCCCGTACGTCATCGCGCCCGGCCGGCTCCCGGACCGCATCCTGGCGGGTGCCGGGGCGGCCGGCGCGGACCTGGTGTCGGACGTCCTGGGCCCGGCCCCGGAACTGGCCCGCCTGCTGCTGCGCCGCTATGACGGCGCCGTCGCCGCTCCGGCGCGCGCCGCCACCCTCGCGGCCTAGGCCGGCACGGCCCGGCCCCGGTCGGCGTCCGGGGCCGGGTCCGCGCGGAGCCCGTAAGGCCCGAGCGGCGGTCCCGATCGGGCGTGCCCGCACGGCACCGGCCCGCGGGTCAGGTGCGGGCCGCGGCCTCGTCCGCCAGGGCGGTCAGGTCCTCGATGGACATCGCCCCCGGCGGCAGGCCCTCCCGCGCGAAGATGTTGGCCGCGTGGCGCAGCACGTCGTTCACCGGGGTCGCCACCCCGTGCATGCGGCCCAGCAGGGAGATCTCCCCGTTGAGGTAGTCCGCCTCCACCGTGCCCGTCCCCCGCGCCAGGCTCTGCCACGACGAGCCGCCGCGGACTCCGGCGGGCTGCTCCACCTTGCCGTCGCGGGCCGTCGACTGCTCGGCCTCGGAGGCGTACGGGACGCCCGCGGCCTGGAAGGCGGCCTTCGCCTCGCGGACGGCGCGCAGCAGCAGGGCGCCCTTCGCCGGTGCGGGCTCGGGGCCGGTGGTCGCCTGGACGGCGTTGCCCAGGTTGCCCAGCAGCTTCGCGTACTTCCAGCGCATCACGTCCTCGACGACCGGCGCCTCGAACCCTGCCTTCGTGAGGTCCGCGGCGACCGCCCGGGCCACCGCGTCCGCGCCGCCGGCCGCCCGGCCCAGGTGCAGGATGCCCGTCAGCGGCGCGCACAGCGCCGAGACCACTCCCGGTTCCAGGAAGGTGGAGGGCAGCCACACGCACACCCCGTACACCCGCGCGAAGCGCCGCAGGGCGAGCCGCTCGCTCTCCACGCCGTTCTGCGCGCAGAGCACCGGCAGCCGCTGGGCCGCCGTGCCGCCGCCCGCGACCTCCGCGTCGCCCCACGCGTCGAGCGCGGCGATCGCGTCCTGGGTCTTCACCGTCAACAGCAGGACGTCGTCCGGGCGCAGCTCGCCGAGTTCGGCCGGGGCGCCGACGACGGGCAGCCGGTGCACCCGGGTCCCCCCGGCCGTCGTGAGCCGCAGCCCGTCCGCCCGGAGGGCCTGGGCGTGCGCGCCGCGCGCGACGAGGACGACCTCGCCGCCCGCCTCCGCGAGCCGTCCGCCGATGGTGGCGCCCACGGCGCCCGCGCCGATGATGATGTACCGCATGCCACGAGCCTGGCACATCCGGCGCCCGGTGGTGGCGGCGGGGCGGACGCCCGTCAGGTGCCGGTCAGCTCCACGAGCTTGACGACCGTGTTCCAGTTCCGGGTGGTCGCGTCGACGCCCTTGACGACGGCCGGCTTGGCGAGGGCCTCGGCCAGTCGGGAGCGGCCCAGGCCGTCGGGGGCGTAGAGGTACAGGACGCGGTCGCCGATCCGGTACTCCTCCGGGAGGTACGCCGCGGCGTCGATCGCGGCGAACCGCTCCTCGCCGGGCTGCTCGGAGAAGAAGGTCGCGTGGAGCTGGCGGCCCTCCAGCTCGGCGGCCGGGAACGGGCAGGCCTCGGCCACGGCCCGGAGGTGGGCCCCGTCGACGACGAGGCAGGGCACCCGGAAGCCGAAGTGGGCCTCGATGGCCGTCTCCAGCTCCCGGGCGAGCGCCGCCGGGTCCTGCCGCGCGCTGCCGAAGACGGCGTTGCCGCTCTGCAGGTACGTCCGCACCTCCTCGTGGCCGAGCCCCTCCATCACGGAGCGCAGCTCCGCCATCGGGACCCTCTTGTTCCCGCCGACGTTGACGCCGCGCAGCAGCGCCGCGTACCTGTGTGTCCTGGCCTTCGTCATGGGGGCACCCTAGAGGGCGGCTGTGACAGTCCGGCCGCGGCGGTTCGGCCGTGACGGCCCGGCTTCGGCGCTTCGGCTACGGCAGTTCGGCCTCGATGAGGTCGGCGGCCCGCGCCGTGCCGCCCTCCGCGGCCATCTGCTCGCGTACGGCCGCGCAGCGGGCCGCCACCTCGGGGTCGGCGACCAGGGAGAGGACCGCCTCCCGGAGGGTCGCGGCGTCGGCCTCGGCCATCGGCACGTGCCGGGCCACGCCGAGCGAGACGAGCGTGTCGGCGTTGCCGAACTGGTCGACGGCCTGCGGGACGGCCACCATCGGGGTGGCGGTGGCGAGGCCCTCCTGGCTGCCGCCGGCTCCCGCGTGGGTGATGAAGGCGTCGGCTTGGCGCAGGACGTCCAGTTGGGGGACCCAGCGGTGGACCTCGACGTTGGCGGGGACCGCTCCGAGCTCGGCCTCGTCGGTGAACCTGCCGATCTGCAGGACGACGTGCCAGTCGGGCTGGTTCCCGAAGGCCTCGACGCAGGTGCGGTAGAAGGCGGGCTGCTTGGTGAAGGTGGAGCCGAGCGAGACCAGCAGCACCTTCTTCCCCTCGGCCGACTCCGGGCGCCGCCAGTGTCCCTGGGCCTCCGTGCGGTCGCCCTGGCAGGCGCCGACGAAGCTGTGGACCCGGGGGTCGACGCGGTCGGCGTGCGGCTGGAGCGCCCGGGGGATCAGGACGATGCTGCGGCGCGGGCGGCCCTGGAACCGGTCGACCCGGTCGTCGAGGCCGTTCTCCGCCAGCCAGGCGGCGAACCTGGCGTAGTACGCCCGTCCGCGCTCGGAGGCCTTAAGTTCGGCGAACGCCGGTCCGGCGATCTCCTCCTCGTACCCCTCCCAGGCGACCAGGGTCGGGGAGAGCGAGACGGCGGGGACGCCCCAGCGGTGCGCGAGGACGGGTGCCGGATAGGCGGCGATGTCGTGGATGACGAGGTCCGGCTCGTCACCCTCGAAGGCGGCCGCGAGCTGCGGGAGGGCCTGCACGGCGTCGTCGAGGAACGGCTCGACGGCGTCGATGAGCTCGGTGCCCCAGGCCTCGGGGTCGTCGTCGGTGGGAAGGGTGGATCTCCAGACCACCGGGGTGGCCCCGGTTTCCGCGATCCGTTCGGCGAAGGAGGCGGGGACGGCGTAGCTGACGCGGTGGCCCCGTGCGACGAGCTCCCGGATCACCTCGATGCTCGGGTTCACGTGCCCGTGGGCGGCGATGGAGAACATGGCGATGTGGGCGGGCTTGGCTGCGGTCATGACCCGACTGTAACGAGACGAGACGTCTCGTGCAATCGCTTTCGGCGGGCAGCCCGGACGACGAGCCCCGCCGCCGGTACCGGCGACAGCCTCAGCGCTGGTACCGGGCCAGCACCCGGTTGCCGTCCTCCACCAGCCGTTCCTCCAGTTCCGCGAGGCCGATCGCCCCGCTGTAGTACTCCTGGAGCGCCGGCGTCGCGACCTTGTCCTTCCACTCGGGATAGCCGCGCACCGACGGGGCGGGAGCCGGCCGCAGCCCCGCGGCGAGCGCCGCCCCGGTGGCCCATCCGAGGTCGGGGGTGTGCAGCGCCGGGTCGGCCAGGGCCTGCGTACCGGTCGGCAGCATCCAGTCGCCGCGGGCCAGGCGGACCGTGTTGGCGGGACTCAGCAGGAAGTCGACGAAGGCCGCCGCCTCCTTCTTGTACGGGCTGTCCCGGGCGATGGAGAGGGTCTGCGGGCTCACCCCCTGCGCCGGGCCGCCGGGCCCGGCCGGGGGCGGCAGCACCTCCCAGGCGAAGCCCGCAGGGGCCTGGCGGACGATCTGCTGGCGGTAGGCGAACCCGAGCGGCACCATCGCGTACTTCCCGCCGAAGAAGCCGGGCAGCGTGTCGGAGCCGCCCATCCCGAGGGTCGCGCGGGAGGCGCTGCGGTCGGTGTCGAGCGTGGCCCGGATCGTGGCGGGGACGACGGCGTCGCCCTCGGTCCAGCGGATGACGGCCTTCCCGTCCGGTCCGCGGTGGAAGAGCCGGCCGCCGGCGGACAGCCCGAGGTTGAGGGTCGCCGAGACGGGGTCCTTCAGCGGCCAGGCCACCCCGTACCGGCCCTCCCCGGTGAGCCGCCGGGCGGCCGCACGGAACTCCTCCCAGCTCCAGGGGGCTTCGGGGGTGGGCACGCGGACCCCGGAGGCGCGCAGCAGGGCGCTGTTGGCGATCAGGACCCGGGGCTCCTGGAGGAAGGGGACCCCGTACACCCCGCCGTCCGCGCCGAAGGTGGTGGTCTGCCAGCTCGCGGCCGGGATGTCGGCCCGCAGCCGGTCGGAGAGCAGCGGCCGCAGGTCGGCGAGGTAGCCGCCGTGGGCGAAGTCGGCGAGGTCGTCGGAGGCGTCGTGGATGACGTCGGGGGCCTCCCCGCCCTCGAAGGACGTCAGCAGCTGGTCGTGGACGCTGCTCCAGCTGCCCTGGACGTACTCGACCCGGACGGCGGGGTGGGCGGCGTTCCACTCGGAGACCAGGGCCCGGGTGGCGTCGACGGACTCCTTCTGCCAGGCGAGCGACTGGAAGCGCAGCCGGACCACTGCGGCGCCGCCGCGGCCGCCGCCCTCCCCCGCGGAGCAGCCGAGCAGTCCGGCCAGCAGGGCAAGCGCCGCGCACGCGGGGCCCAGGCGCCGGCGCGCCGGCATCAGCTCTTCACCGCCCCGGCCAGCATGCCGCCGGTGATCCGCTTCTGGATGACCGAGAAGACCACGAGGGAGGGCAGGGTCGCGAGGAAGGCGGCGGCGGCGAGCGGGCCCAGGTCGGCGGCTCCCTCGGCGCCCAGGAAGTGGGTCAGGACGACCGGCAGCGTCTGCTGCCGCGGGGTTTTGAGGAGGACCAGGGCGAAGAAGAACTCGTTCCAGGCGGTGACGAAGGCGAACAGCGCGGTGGCGGTGATCCCCGGCGCCAGCAGGGGCGCGACCACCGAGACCAGGGTGCGCAGCCGTCCGGCGCCGTCCATGGCGGCCGCCTCCTCCAGCTCCGGCGGCACGGCCCGGACGTAGCCGGTCAGCATCCACAGCGCGAACGGCAGCGACCAGACGACGTAGACCAGGATCAGGCCGGGTACCGAGTTGACGAGGTGGAGGCTCTTCAGCACCAGGAACAGCGGGATGATCACCAGGACGAAGGGGAAGGCCTGGCTGACGACGACCCAGCCGGTGGCGGCGGCGGACAGCCGGCCGCGGCGGCGGGCGAGGACGAAGGCCGTCGGGGTGGCGAGGAGCACCGCGATCACGGCGGCGCACACCGCGGCGGTCAGGCTGTTCAGGGCCGCGTGCAGCAGCGGCTGTTCGGCGAAGGCCTGGCGGAAGTTGCCGAGGGTGGGGTCCCGCGGGATCCAGCCGGGGTGCGGGCTGCCGAGCTCGCGCGCCGGTTTGAGGGCGGTGGAGAGCAGCCACAGGAACGGGAACACCAGGAAGACGAGGTAGGCGCTGAGCGCCGCGTACTGCCCGGCCCGCGCGGCGGACCGGCCGCGGGCGCGGCGGCGCGGCGGACCCGTCCCGCCCGGGTACGCGGGACTCCGGGCCGGCGGCTCCTCCCGGTACGCGGGACCCCGGGCCGGCGGTACCCGCCCCGGGCGGTCCGGCCCCGAGCGGTTCTGCTCCGCACGGTCCCGCCCCGCGCCGTTCCGCCCCGCCCGGTCCCGCCCCGCCGCCGTCCCCTCCATCAGTCCCCGCCCTTCCTCAGCCGGCCCGCCAGGAACACGGCGAGCAGCACGGAGACCGCCGCGACCATCACGCAGCCCATGGCGGCGGCGTACCCGAACTGGCCGTAGCGGAAGGCCTCCTCGTACGCGAACAGCATCGGCAGCCGGGTCCGGCCGCCGGGACCACCGCTGGTCAGGACGTAGACCAGGGCGAAGGAGTTGAAGTTCCAGATGAGATTGAGCGCGCAGACGGCCAGGGCCACGGGCCTGATCGCCGGCCAGGTCACGGCCAGGAAGCGGCGCCAGGCGCCGGCGCCGTCGAGGGCGGCGGCCTCGTGCAGCTCGTGCGGGGTGTTCTGGAGGCCGGCCAGCAGGGCGACCGTGGTCTGCGGCATGCCCGCCCAGACCCCGACCACGACGACGGCGGGCAGGGCGGTGCCCGGACCGCTGAGCCAGTCGGTGTCCCCGCCGAGGCCGAGGCCGGACAGCGCTTCGTTCAGCACCCCCGCGTCGGGGTGGTAGACGAGCCGCCACATGACGGCGACGACCACCTCGGGCATCGCCCACGGGATGATCGCCAGCGACCGGGCCAGCCAGCGGAAGCGGAGGTTCTGGTTGAGCAGCACGGCGAGGCCCAGACCCAGCAGGAACTGCGGAACGGTGACGCCCACCGCCCACAGCAGGCCGATGCGGAAGGACTCCCAGAAGAGCCGGTCGTGGAGCAGGTCCTGGAAGTTCAGCAGCCCCACCCACCGGGTGGTCGCGGTCCGGCCGGACTGGGCGTCGGTGAAGGCGAGGGCGATGCCGTAGAGGAGCGGGCCGACGCTGAGCAGCAGGATCGGAATCAGTGCGGGCAGGACCAGGAACCAGGCCCCGTGGTCGGCGCGCGGGCCCGCCGGCCGGTCCGGCTCCCGCGTGCTCGGCGCCCCGCGTGTCTGCGGGGCCCTGACGGCTGAGGTCACCCTGCACCCGCCTTCCGGGTGGACCATCCGGATCTGCCTCGGCCATCGTCCGCAGGCCCTGATGGCACGTCAAGGCGCCGCACACCGGGATGCGAGACTTGGCGGATTCACGACGGTGTCCGGCGATCCGGCGAGGGACGAGACGAGCGGCATGGACGAGGCGCAGGCCAGGGACGTACTGAAGGCGGCGGGCCTCACGGGGCCGCCGACCCTCCTGGCGTTCGGCGAGAACGCCGTCTTCGCCGTCGGGGACCTGGTGGTCAAGGTGGGTCGGGAGGCGGCGCTGCTGGAGCGCGCCGAACGCGAGCTCGCGGTGGCGGCGTGGTTCGCCGCGTCCGGCATCCCCGCGGTCCGCGCGGCCGAACCGCAGCCGCGACTGGTGGACGGGCGTCCGCTGACGCTGTGGCACCGGCTCCCGGACGCGGTCCGGCCGGCGGCCCCCGGGGACCTCGCGGCGCTGCTGCGCGCCGTCCACGCCCTGCCCGGGCCGCCGTTCGCCCTTCCGGCGCGGGACCTGCTGGGCGGGGTCGAGCGCTGGCTGCGGCTGGCCGGTGACGCCGTCGACCCGCAGGACGCGGCGTACCTGCGGGCCCGGCGCGACGCCTACGCCGGCGAGCTGGCCGCCCTGACCCCGCACCTGGCCCCGGGCACGGTCCACGGCGACGCGCTGCCGCGCAACGTCCACGTGGGCCCGGACGGCCCCGTCCTGGTCGACCTGGAGACCGTGTCGGCGGACCTGCGCGAGCACGACCTGGTGGTGATGGCCCTCTCCCGCGACCGGTACGGGCTGCCGGCGTCGGCGTACGAGGAGTTCGTGACGGCGTACGGGTGGGACGTCCGGGACTGGGCGGGCTGCGCGGTCCTGCGCGGCGCCCGCGAGACGGCCAGCTGCGCCTGGGTCTCCCAGCACGCCCCGGCCAATCCGGCCGCCCTCGCGGAGTTCCGCCGCCGGGTGGCCTCCCTGCGGGACGGCGACCGGGAGCTGCGCTGGCACGCCTTCTAGGCCGTCCCTTCCGGATCGCGGCGGGCCGCCGCGGTCCGCAGGAGACGGCCCGGGCCACAGCACCGGGCGGCCCGGCCCGCCCCGGCCCGGGACGGACCCTCAGGCCGGGGCGAACTGCCGCAGCGGCCAGGCCGTGTCGATCACGGCGTCCGGGGTGCCCCGTCCGCGCAGGTACGACTGGAAGTCCCGGGCCCAGCGCGCGTGCCAGGTGCCCTGACGGTCGTGCAGGTCGGCAGGGGTGAGCGAGGCCACCTCCGGGTGGCGGGCGGCTATCGCGCGGGCCACCTGGACCGCGGCCAGCGCGTCCGCTCCCGCGTCGTGCGCGGCGTCGAGGGTGACCCCGTAGACCCCGCAGACCGCCTCCAGCGTCCGCTTGCCGCGCCGGTAGCGGTCGACGGCCCGGTCGATGGTCAGCGGGTCGACCACCGGGCCGGTATCCGCCCCGCCGAGCCGCTCGGCGAGCGAGGGCAGACCGTGCCGGGCCAGCTCCGCCGCCAGCAGCGTCAGGTCGAAGGCCGCGTTGTACGCGACGACCACGGCGCCCCGGCGCCAGTGCCCGACCAGGGCGTCCGCGATCTCGTCCGCGACCTCCCGGACCGGGCGGCCCTCCGCGACGGCCCGCTCGGTGCTGATCCCGTGGATCGCCGAGGCCTGTGCGGGAATGGCTATCCCCGGGTCGGCGAGCCAGCCGCGCCGCTCGCGCACCTCGCCGGCCCGCACCTCCACCACGGCCGCCGTCACGATCCTCGATTCCCCCGGCTCCGTGCCGGTCGTCTCCAGGTCGAATCCGATCAGCACACCGCCGTGCCAGTCCCCCGTGCCGTGCCAGTCCTCCACCCCGTGCCCCTCCCCCATACGCCTTCGGTCATCGGCTTTCAGCCTGACACGGGGCACTGACAGACCCGCCGCCGGGGCGGTCGGCCGGGCCGCGGCTCCGGTCGGGGAAGGCCCTCGGGCGCCCGCCGGAGCGGGCAGGTGGGCGGGCGGGCGGGGCGGCCGCGGGCGGGCGGGACGCGGCTCCGCCACGGGTCCCCCTCGTGTCACGACACCGGCCGGGAGTCCTCCCACACCGACTCGAACTCCTCGCGGTACGTGGTGAACAACCCGTGCTCGGAGTCCTTCGGCACCCCGCGCCCGCCGCCGCGCAGGACCAGCACCGGCGCCTCCATCCCCCGGGCCCGCCGCAGGTACGACTGGACCACCGCGATCCCCGAGGACTCCCCCTCCACCAGGTAGGCGGTGAAGCGCGGGGTCTCGTCGAAGACGTGGATGTCGAAGCGCGAGGGGTCGCGCAGGCCCGCCCTGACCCGGCGCACGTGCAGGATGTTCATCTCCACCGAACGGCTCAGCTCGCCCTTGCGCAGCCCCAGCTCGCGCTCGCGCCGCTTGACCGCGCTGCTCGCCGGGTTGAGGAACACCAGCCGCACCCGGCAGCCCGACTCGCTGAGCCGGACGAGTCTTCGGCCCGAGAAGTTCTGGACGAGCAGGTTGAGGCCTATGCCGATGGCGTCGAGGCGCCGCGCGCCGCCGAAGAGGTCCTCCGCCGGGAGCTGCCGCTGGAGCCGCACCCGGTCCGGATGGACCGAGATGACGTCGGCGTACCGGTCGCCCACCAGGTGCTCGACGGCGTCGATCGGCAGGCGGTCCGCCGAGGGGCTGCCCGCGCCGCCGCCCAGGACCTCCAGCAGCCGCGCCGAGGCCCGCTCCGCCTGCTCCAGCACCGCGCGCGACAGCGCCCGGTTGCGGGAGACCACGTTCCGCGTGACCTCCAGCTCGTCCAGGGCCAGCTCGATCTCGCGCCGGTCGTCGAAGTACGGCTCGAAGCAGGGCCAGTGCTGGACCATCAGCTCGCGGAGCTGGGGCAGGGTCAGGAAGCTCAGCACGTTGTCGTCGGCCGAGTCCAGGAGGTAGCCCTTGCGCCGGCTGACCTCGCGCACGGCGACGGCCCGCTGCACCCACTCCTGCCCCGCGGGTCCCGCGGCGGCGACCACCCAGTCGTCCCCGCCGTGCACCGGGTCGTAGACCGGCCGCAGCACCGCGCCCACCACCGCGCGCAGCCGCTGCTCGATGAGGTTCAGCCAGATGTAGGCACGACCCGCCCGCTGTGCCCGCGTACGGACCTCGCTCCAGGCGTCCGCGCCCCAGTCCAGCCCGGCTCCGGCCCGGACGCCGCCGGCTTCCGCCGGTCCGCCCGCCAGGGAGACCGCCCCGGCCGGAACGCCGGCCGCGCCGCCTGCCGCGGCGTCCGCCGGGCCACCCTCGTGACCGCTGTCACCAGGGGGCAGCTCCAGACCTCCCGAGCTCACCCGTGCACCGCCTTCTGCGTCTGGACGCCCGTCTCCAGTGATCACGGAAGGGTACTCCGCGCGTGCGGCCCGATGCAGCCCGATGGTCCGTACACGGGCCGCCCGTTGACCCATTGTCCGATGTCCGCACCGTCCGCCGAACCGACTGTCAGCTCTACGGGTCACCCGGTAGGACCAACCCAAGTCCACGCGTGGGATCTCTCTTTCGGGGAAGATCTGGCAGTGACGTGGTCCAGTCGGATCAGCCGGGACATCCTCCGACAACGCGGGAAGAGTCGTTATCTATGCAGGTCTGGCCTGGACAGGCGTATCCCCTGGGCGCCACTTACGACGGCGCCGGCACCAACTTCGCGGTCTATTCCGAGGTCGCCCAGCGCATCGAGCTGTGCCTCCTCCACGACGACGGCTCGGAGACCGCCGTGGAGCTGCGCGAGACGGACGCCTTCGTCCGGCACGCGTACCTGCCCGGCATCATGCCGGGCCAGCGCTACGGGTTCCGGGTGCACGGCCCCTACGAGCCCGAGCGGGGGCTGCGCTGCAACGCGGCGAAGCTGCTGCTGGACCCGTACGCGCGGGCCATCGCGGGCGACATCACCTGGGGCGAACAGGTGTACGGCTACCATTTCGGCCGTCCCGACTCGCGCAACGACCTGGACTCCGCCCCGCACACCATGAGCTCGGTGGTGGTCAACCCGTACTTCGACTGGGCCGACGACCGGCCGCCGCGGCACCAGTACCACCACACCGTGCTGTACGAGGCCCACGTCAAGGGTCTGACCATGAGCCATCCCGACCTCCCGGAGGAGCTGCGCGGCACCTACGGCGCGCTCGCCCACCCGGCCGTCATCGGGCACCTCACCAAGCTCGGGGTGACGGCGCTGGAGCTGATGCCGGTCCACCAGTTCGTCCACGACCACCGGCTCGCCAACGACAAGATGAGGAACTACTGGGGCTACAACACCATCGGCTTCTTCGCCCCGCACAACGGCTACGCCTCGGGCGACCGCGGCCAGCAGGTGCTCGAGTTCAAGTCGGCGGTCCGGGCCCTGCACGAGGCCGGGATCGAGGTGATCCTCGACGTGGTCTACAACCACACCGCCGAGGGCAACCACCTGGGGCCTACGCTCTCCTTCCGCGGGCTCGACAACGCCTCGTACTACCGGCTGGGCGACGACCCCCGCCACTACACGGACACCACCGGCACCGGGAACTCGCTGCTGATGCGCTCCCCCCACGTGCTCCAGCTGATCATGGACTCGCTGCGGTACTGGGTGACCGAGATGCACGTGGACGGCTTCCGCTTCGACCTCGCGGCGACGCTGGCCCGGCAGTTCCACGAGGTGGACCGGCTCTCCTCCTTCTTCGACCTGGTGCAGCAGGACCCGGTGGTCAGCCAGGTGAAGCTGATCGCGGAGCCCTGGGACCTGGGCGAGGGCGGCTACCAGGTGGGCAACTTCCCGCCGCTGTGGACCGAGTGGAACGGCAAGTACCGCGATACCGTGCGGGACCTGTGGCGCGGTCAGCCGCGCACGCTGGCGGAGTTCGCCGGGCGGCTGACCGGCTCCTCGGACCTCTACCAGGACGACGGCCGGCGCCCGCTGGCCTCCATCAACTTCACCACCTGCCACGACGGCTTCACCCTGAACGACCTGGTCTCCTACAACGAGAAGCACAACGAGGCCAACCTCGAGGGCAACCGGGACGGGGAGACCCACAACCGGTCCTGGAACTGCGGGGTGGAGGGGCCGACGGAGGACCGCGAGGTCCAGGAGCTGCGCGAGCGCCAGATGCGCAACTTCATCGCGACGCTGATGCTGTCGCAGGGCGTGCCGATGCTCAGCCACGGCGACGAGTTCGCCCGGACGCAGGGCGGCAACAACAACGCGTACTGCCAGGACAACGAGCTGGCCTGGGTGAAGTGGCCCGATCCGGACGAACCGGCGCCGCCGCTGCTGGAGTTCACCCGGCAGATGGTCTGGCTGCGGCGCGACCACCCCGTCTTCCGGCGGCGGCGCTTCTTCCACGGCCGGCCGGTGGAGGGAACCCACGACGAGCTCTCCGACATCGCCTGGTTCACCCCGTACGGCGAGGAGATGAAGGCCCGGGACTGGCAGGCCCAGCACGCGAAGGCGCTGACCGTGTTCCTCAACGGGGAGGCCATCTCCGAGCCGGGGACCCGCGGCGAGCGGATCACCGACGATTCGTTCCTGCTGATGTTCAACGCCGGTGCCGAGCCGCAGGACTTCACCGTCCCGGTGGGGCACGGCGCTCAGTGGCTCCTGGTCGTGGACACGGCGCGGGCGGACGTGCTGCCACCCGGTACCGGGCCGCGGTTCGCGGCGGGGGACCGGGTGGCGCTGGCGGGGCGGTCGCTGGTGGTCCTTCAGCGGCCCGCGTAGGCGGTGGGCCCCCCGACGGCCGGGGAGCCCGACTGCCGGGCCGGGGCGGGGGCGCCGTCGTGGACCCGGCCGGAGGGCACCCGGGTCGTGAGGGCGAGGGCCAGGCACAGCGCGGCCGCCCCGACGACCATGGCAAAGGCCGCGGAGGGCCCGTACGACTCGGCGAGCCGTCCGGCGAGCGGGAGGGCGAGCGCCTGCCCGGCGACGAGGGAGCTGGCGGCGAAGGCCGTCGACTCGGTGAGCCGGGCCGGTTCCACGACCCGTTCCGTGAGGGCGAACGCGGTGATCAGGTGCGGGGCGTAGGCGGCCCCGAGGACGGTGACGACCAGGTACAGCGGCCACAGCGTCTCGGTGAGGAGCAGCGGTACGGAGAGCACGAGGGCGGCGGCCGTGGCCACCCGCCACCGCAGCCGCAGCCCGAAGCGGTCCGGGAGCGCGCCGAGCGAGATGCCGACGGCGGCGCTGACGACGCCCATGGCGGCGTACACGACGGCGGCCTGCTCGGGTACGCCCAGCCGGAGGGTGAGGGCGGCGATCCCGGCCTGGCAGGCGCCGAACATGGCCCCCTGGAGGGCGAGGGAGCCGCGGACGGCGTGGACCACCCGCGGTTGGCGGACCCGGTCCGCCTTCGCGGTGGGCGGCCGCGCGGGGCCCCCGGCCGTGACGGCGGCGGTCGGGTGCAGCGCGTAGGCGGTTCCGAAGACGGCGACGAGGACGGCGGCCCCGCCGAGGGCGATGGCGGGGTGCGCGACGATCGAGGCGAGTCCGACGAGGGCCGGGCCGAGGACGAAGGAGACCTCGTCCAGGGTGCCTTCGAGCGAGTGAACGGCGCCCACGACGCTCTCCTCGGACTCCGCGCGGCGCGCCAGGGCCACGGCGCGGGTGCGGGCGAGCGGCCCGATCAGCGGCACGGAGGCGCCGGCGACGGCCCCGATGGCCGCGAGCGGGGCGGTGGCGAGGTGGCCGAGGGCGCCCGCCACGAGCGCGGCGGTCGCGACGGCGTTGACCGCGGCGGCGGACAGGACGACGACCCGCTGTCCGCGGCGGTCGGCGAGCCGGCCCAGGAGGGGCCCGGCGAGCACCTGTCCGCAGGATAGGCTGCCGCCCACGACGGCGGCGGTGGCGATCGATCCGCTGGTCTGGGCGACCAGCAGGACGCTGCCGAACTGGGACATCGCGACGGGCAGTCGGGCGAGGAACGAGACGAACGGGAGGAGGGGCCCGGTCAGGGCGATGACGTGTCGATAGGTGTTGACGGTTCCAACCACTCGAGCGACATTAACGCGGTGCAGTCACCCGGATGCATGGGGTGATGGCACGGAATCCGGCAGGCTGGGTACGTACGTTCTCATGAGCCAGCAGCCGTCACGCATCCCACCGGAACCTGACGTTCCGCCGTCCTCCGCCCCCGCGTCGACCTACCGCCTCCAGCTCCGTCCCGAGTTCCCCTTCGACGCGGCCGCGGCCGCCGTGCCGTACCTCGCCTCCCTCGGCGTGTCGCACCTGCACCTCTCCCCCGTGCTGGAGGCGGTCCCGGGCTCGGCCCACGGGTACGACGTCACCGACCACTCCCGGGTGCGGGCCGAACTGGGCGGCGAGGCGGGTCTGCGCGCCCTTGCCGCGACCGCGCGGGCGCACGGACTCGGCCTGGTCCTGGACATCGTGCCGAACCACATGGCGGTGCCGACGCCGCTGCGGCTGAACCGGCCGCTGTGGGAGGTGCTGCGGGACGGCCCGGACTCCCCCTTCGCCCGCTGGTTCGACATCGACTGGGAGGCGGGCGGCGGTCAGGTGCTGCTGCCGGTGCTCCCCGGACCGGCCGGGGAGTGCGACCTCAGGGTCGACGGGGACGTGCTGCGCCACGGGGAGCAGGAGTTCCCGCTGCGCAAGGACACCGCAGGGCTGGAGCTGCCGGAGCTGCTGGCCGCGCAGTGGTACCGGCCGGCCTCGTGGCGGGAGGCCCGCACCTCGCTCAACTACCGCCGCTTCTTCACCATCGCGGAGCTGATCGGGGTCCGGGTGGAAGATCCCGAGGTGTTCGCGGCCACCCACGCCAAGGTGCTGGAGCTGGTACGGGACGGGGTGGTGGAGGGGCTCCGGATCGACCACGTGGACGGGCTGGCGGACCCGGGGAGGTACCTGCGGCGGCTGCGCGAGGCCGTGGGCCCCCGCTGCTGGGTGGTGGTGGAGAAGATCCTGGCCCGCCGGGAGCGGCTGCCGTCCGGGTGGCCGGTGGCGGGAACCACCGGGTACGACGCGCTGCACCGGGTGGACGGCGTCTTCGTCGATCCGGCGGGCACCGCGGAACTGGCCCGGCAGTACCGGGACTTCACCGGAACGCCCCCGTGGGAGCAGGAAGCCGAGGCCTGCGCACGGCAGGTGCTGACCGGGGACCTGGCCGCCGAGCTGGCCGCCCTGGAGCGCATGGCCGGTCCGGATCTCGGCGCCGCGGTGCGGGAGCTGCTCGTCGCCTACCCGGTCTACCGGCCCTACCCCGAGGCACCCGAGCCCGACCCCGGGGCGGTGGAGCGGGCGGCCGCGGCGGCCGGCGCGGGCGCGGTGTCCGCCGTACGGGAGCTGCTGCTGCACGATCGCGCCTTCGCCGCCCGCTTCGCCCAGACCTCGGCGGCGCTGCGCGCCAAGTCCCTGGAGGACCGCGCCTTCTACCGGTACGCCCCGCTGCTGTCGGCCACCGAGGTCGGCGGGGAACCGGGAGAGCCCGCCGTGTCCGTCGAGGAGTTCCACGCGTACTGCGCCGCGCTGGCCCGGGACTGGCCCGGGTCCGGGACCGTACTGTCCACGCACGACACCAAGCGCAGCGCGGACGTCCGGGCCCGGATCGCCGTCCTGTCGCAGGCGCCGCGGGCCATGGGCCGCCCCGCGGGTCCCGATCCGCAGCTGGCCTGGGTGGCCCGGCAGACCGCGCTCGGCCTGGGGGACGCCCCCGAGGCCCCGGCCCGCCTGGAGGAGGCCCTGCTCAAGGCGGTCCGCGAGGCCGGCCTGCACACCAGCTGGACGGAGCGGGAGGAGGCGTACGAGGCGACCGTCCCGGACTACGCCCGTACCGGCGGCGAGCTCCCGCCGGAGCTCGCGGGGGCGGTCCGGGCCAACCTCCTGGGCACGGCGCTGCTGCACCTGGCGATGCCCGGGGTCCCGGAGGTCTACCAGGGCGCCGAGACCGAGTACCGGGCCCTGGTCGACCCCGACAACCGGCGTCCGGCCCGCTTCCCCCGCGGGGACCTGGCCCGCCTGGACGCGGGGGCGGCGCCGGACGGCCCGGCGCAGGAGAAGCTCGCGCTCACGGCTGCCGTGCTGCGGCTGCGCCGGGCCCGGCCCGGGCTCTTCGCCGGGTATGCCCCGCTGACCGCCCGGGGCCCGGCGGCGGAGCACTGCCTGGCCTTCGCCCGCTCCCCGGGCCTGGTCGCGGTGGCCACCCGGCTCGCGCACCGGCTGGACGGGGCGGGGGGCTGGCGGGGCACCGTGCTCCCGCTGCCGCCGGGCCGGTGGGTGCCGCTGCCCGTGCGGGAGGGCTCGTACGGGGGGCCGTACGCCGGGAAGGCGCCCCTGGAGGAGCTGCTGTCCGCCTGGCCCGTGGCGCTGCTGGTCCGCCAGGAGTAGCCCGGCGGCGGCGGGCGCCGGTCGGGGGGCGGCGCCCCCGGACCGGTCCCGCGCCGCGCGCGCCGGGCGGGTGGCCGCGCGCCCCGGACGGGTGTGCGAGGACCGGCGGCTCGGCCGGGGAAGGGGGCGTGGCCAGGGGATTCTCGGGAGATTCGGTGAAGTCGGGAGGCGCCCGGAGCAGTAGGGGGCGTGCCGGGCGGGCATGGCATCCCTTGTGACCCTCCTCCGTGACATGCACTACCCCACACCGCACGAACTCGCCCTGGCCGCCCGCGTGCTGGTGGACGAGAACCCCGGCCCGGTCCGGCTCCGCCAGGTCGGCGCCTCCCGGGCCGGGCAGCCCCTCTGGGTGCTGTCCGTCGACTCCTGCGGCACCGGCGCCGGGGCCGGCGCCGGTCGCAACGTCCTGGTCGTCGCGGGCGCGCACGCCAACGAGCCCGTCGGGGGCGCGACCGTGCTGTCGCTCGCCCGGCGGCTGCTCCGCGATCCGGCGCCGCGGGCCGGTTGCGGCTGGCACTTCCTGCTCTGCGCCGACCCGGACGGCGCGGAGCTGCACCGCACGCCCCGCCCGTACTCGCTGCTCGACTACCACCGGAACTTCTTCCGGCCGCCCGGCCCCGAACAGCCCGAGTGGGCGCCGTCCTTACTGCCCCCGGACCGGCTGCCGCCCGAGACGCTGGCCCTGACCGCCCTGATCGACGAGCTGCGGCCCGTCCTCCAGGTCTCCCTGCACGCCACGGACCTCGGCGGCTCCTGGGTGCAGCTGACCCGCGACATACCCGGGCTCGCCGAGCCGTTCGCCAAATCGGCCGCCGAGCTGCACATCCCGGTGGAGAACGGAGCCTCGGACGCGTCCGGCTGGCCGTCCCCGGGCCCCGGGATCTTCGTGATCCCGGCTCCCGGCACGGAGGCGGCCGGGACCTTCCACCCGGAGGAGACCCGGCTCAGCACCTGGTACCACGCCCACCGGTACGCGGGCACCACCGCGATCGTCGAGGTCCCCATGTGGGCCTCGGACCTGGTGGGCGACCCGGCCCCGCACCCCGACCCGCGCGGCGCCCTGCGGGTGCTCGCAGGACGCCTCACCCGGGACACCGCGCTGGTGTCCCGGGTGCGGGACGGGATACGGCCGGGGCCGCCGCCGTACGGGGACCCGGACGCGGCGGCGCTGCTGCGCGCGGTGGACTGGACGCTCGCGCTGATCCCCCGGATCGCCCTCGACTGGACCGGGGAGGGGGCTCCCGCGGAGGCCTCGGCGGCGTACGTCGCCAGCATCGACGCCTTCGGGCGGCGGCTGTCCCTGCGGGCCGCCGCGATGCTGCTGCGGGTGCTGCGCGCGCGGGGCGACGAGGCCGCGCCGGGGCTGGACCGCCTCGTCACGGGCTGGTGCGAGGAGTTCGCGGCCCGGTTCCAGGCCCGCTGGGTTCCGGTGGCCACCCAGGTCGAGCACCAGTCCCGTACCGTCCTGGCCACGTACGAACGGCTCGCGGCACGCTCCGGCTAGCCCGGCGCCGGCGCCGGTTCCGGGGTCGGGGCGCCGGGGCCGGAGGGCGTCCAGGAGTACCGGCGCCTGGGGGCCCCGGTGGCGCCGAGCCGGTCGTAGTCGTGCTCGTGGACGAGCTCGACCAGACGGGGGAAGTCCTCGGGGCGCGCTCGGCGCACGGACGGCGTGTGTTCCACGCCCGCCATCCTGCGCGCCGGGGCCCTCACCGCGCACCCCCGGGGGCCTCTCGTCAGTTCGCCGACAGCCGGAAGGTCATCTTCCCGAAGCCGATCTGGTCCCCCTCCCGCACCACCGCCGAACCCGTCACCCGGTGCCCGTTCACGGTGGTCCCGTTGGTGGACCCGAGGTCCTTGAGCACCCACAGCCCGTCCCGCAGCGCGAGCTCCGCATGCGCCCGCGAGACGGTCTCGTGGGTCAGCCGCAGGCCGCTGCGCGGATCGCGGCCTATCAGCAGGACCCCCGTGCTCGGGTGCGGCAGCAGCAGCGCGGGCAGTCTCTCCGCCGCCCAGGCGCGCCGGACGCCGACACCCACCGCGGAAACCCGGCCCACCCACCCGAACAACCGGCGGGTCCAGGCACCTTCGGCGGCGCTCCGGCCCTCCAGGTCGGCGGTGAGCACGGCGAGGTCCTCGGAGCGCCTGGCGACCAGGGCCAGTTCCATCCGCCGCAGGAAGGTGTCATGGGACAGCTTGCCGAGGGCGGCGCCCTCCCTGAGCTGGCCCAGCGCCCGGTCGCGCTCGGCGTCGGAGAGCCGCGGCGCGGGAAAGGCGGGGAACTCGAAACTGGACGTCACAGGGTGATTGTCGGCCCGTCGGGGCCGGAGTGTCCAGAACTCCCCCGCCGGGCCCGGAATGATGGGCAGGATACGCATGCTGGACACCGCCGGAGACGAGGGGACCGTCCGTGCAGTTCGAGGTGTGGGCACCACTGACAGGTCATGTCGCCTTGCGACTCGACGACGCGACGTACGACATGGCACCGGATCGGGGCCGAAACGGCTGGTGGGTGGCGCAGGCCCCG
The DNA here is from genome assembly GCF_042716505.1 of Streptomyces sp. NPDC058674. Taxonomy (NCBI): domain Bacteria; kingdom Bacillati; phylum Actinomycetota; class Actinomycetes; order Kitasatosporales; family Streptomycetaceae; genus Streptomyces; species Streptomyces sp. NPDC058674. Next base: position 6,049 of record NZ_JBHXSC010000057.1, on the reverse strand, counting down.
GCCTCCGACGGGAGCAGGTACGGGTTCCTCCTGGGCGACGACCCCCTCCCCCGGCCCGACCCCCGCGGGCGGCGGCTGCCCGACGGGCCCGACGGCCTGTCGGCGGTGGTCGACTTCGAAGCGCTCGCGCCGCGGGGCGCCCCGCACCCGCGGATCCCGCTCCAGGACGCCGTCCTGTACGAGCTGCACATCGGCACCTTCACCCCCGAGGGCACCTTCGACGCGGCCGCCGCCCGGCTGGGACACCTCACCTCCCTCGGCGTCACGCACGTGGAGCTGATGCCGGTCTGCTCCTTCCCCGGCCGGCACGGCTGGGGGTACGACGGGGTCGCCCCCTGGTCGGTGCACGAGCCGTACGGCGGTCCGGCCGGGCTGGCCCGCTTCACGGCGGCCGCCCGTGAGGCCGGCCTCGGCGTGGTGCTGGACGTGGTCCACAACCACCTCGGCCCGTCCGGGAACCACCTCCCCGCCTTCGCCCCGTACTTCACCGACACCCACCACACCCCCTGGGGCGCGGCGGTGAACCTGGACGCGCCCGGCTCCGACGAGGTGCGCGCGTACCTCCTCGGCAGTGCGCTGGCCTGGCTGCGCGACTACGGGATCGACGGGCTGCGCCTGGACGCCGTGCACGCGCTGGCCGACGAGCGGGCGCTGACCTTCCTGGAGGAACTGGCCGCGGCCGTGGACGAGCTGGCCGCGGAGACCGGCCGGCCGCTGTTCCTGATCGCCGAGTCCGACCGGTGCGATCCGCGCACCACGGCTCCGCGCGCCGGCGGCGGGCTGGGTCTGCACGCCCAGTGGAACGACGACTTCCACCACGCCCTGCACTGTGCGCTGACCGGCGAGTCCCAGGCGTACTACGCCGACTTCGCCGAGGCGCCGCTGGCCGCCCTCGCCAAGACGATGACGCGGGCGTTCTTCCACGACGGCACCTGGTCCTCCTTCCGGGGCCGTGCCCACGGCCGCCCGGTGGACCGCCGCCGCACCCCGGCCCACCGCTTCGTCGGCTACACCCAGACCCACGACCAGATCGGCAACCGGGCCCTCGGCGACCGGCTCGCCGCCACCCTCTCCCCCGGGCTGCTGGCGTGCGCCGCGACGGTGGCGCTGACCGGGCCGTTCGTACCGATGCTGTTCATGGGCGAGGAGTGGGGCGCGGGCACCCCCTGGCAGTACTTCACCGACCATCCCGACCCGGAGCTCGCCGAGGCCGTACGGACGGGCCGGCGCCGGGAGTTCGCCGCGCACGGCTGGAAGGCCGAGGAGATCCCCGACCCCCAGGACCCGGCCACCCGGGACCGCTCCTGCCTGGACTGGACGGAGCCCGGCCAGGGCGGCCACGCCCGCCTGCTGGCCTGGTACCGGACCCTGGTCGCGCTCCGCCGCACCCATCCGGACCTGCGGGACCCGGACCTCGCGGCGGTCCGGGTCGCCCACGACGAGGAGCGCCGCTGGCTGACCTTCCGGCGGGGCGACGTGCGGGTCGTCGTGAACCTCTCCCCGGATCCGGCGACGATCGCCCTGGGGCGCAACGGCGTGCGGGTGCTGGCCGCGTGGGAGCCGCTGGAGGAGCCCGGGGCGGACGGCCGGGTGCACGTACCGGGCGAGTCGGCGGTCGTCCTCGGGCCGTGACGGCGGACCGCGCGGGCGGCGGTCTGCGCGGGCGGCGGTCTGCGGCTCGTGCGTGGTGCCGTCGAGGACGCGGCCGGTGCCGTCGAGGACGGGGCGGGCAGAAAGGCGCCTCCGCCCTCTGGCGGACGCGCGTAGACCTGGGCCACCATCCTCCTTGCCGGTCCATACGCCGGGCACACCCCGCACTGCCGTCCCCCCTGTCACGGCCATCAGCAGGAGGCAACCCCATGAGACTCCGCTCGGTCCTCACCTCGCTCGGCCTCGTCCTGGGCGCACTGGTCGCCCCCGGAGTAGGCGTCATCGGCGGCGCCACCGCCGCGCACGCGGCCACCAAGATCAGCCATTCCACCGCGACCTCGATGTTCCGCAGCTCCGGCATCACCTGGTCCTCGTCCGGCGGCTGCTCCAACCGCAACAACCCGACCTGCACGTCCTTCGACCAGCTCAACCTCGCCACCGCACAGGGCGCCCAGACGCTCAGGAGCGCCAGCGGCTGCGCCCTGAACATCACCGGCGGCACGGAGACCGGCCACGCCGACGGTACCTACTCGCACTGGAACGGCTACAAGCTCGACTTCGGCAAGAGCACCTGCGTCACCACCTACGTGAAGAACACGTTCACCTACATCGGTGTCCGCGGTGACGGCGCCCCGCAGTGGAGGTCCGGCGCCGGCAACGTCTACGCGGACGAGGGCAACCACTGGGACGTGACCTTCTACAACTGCGGCGGCTGCTGACCCCGCACCGCGAGGCGCGCCGGGCGGGCGCCCCCTCCACGACGTCCACGACTTCCGGAGAGGGCTCCGTCCGTCGAGGCGGTGGCCGCCCCCGCGGGGGCGGCGGGCCGGGCCGGGGCGGAGGGCCCGGCGGCGGGATAAGGCGTCGCGGAACCACCCGGCCGATCGGCTATGCTGTGCATGCACATCGAACGGGTGGTCCGCCACCCTTCGTGGTGGGTGTAGCTCAGTTGGTAGAGCACCTGGTTGTGGTCCAGGTGGCCGCGGGTTCAAGTCCCGTCACTCACCCTGTTGAAACCCGTGAGGGGTACGAGGTCCGCCTCGTACCCCTCACGGGTTTTCTGCGCGCCCGCCCTCCCCTCCCCCACCCCGCGACGGGGACCCCGATGTCCCACTCGGCACGCAGGCCGAACGGCAGAACCGGCGACGGAGATCATCCGGCCGGGGCGCGGTCGCACCGAGGATCGTCCCGCGAGCGGCGCCCGCCGGGGCCGCACGGCCCGCTCCCTCACGGGTCGTGACGAAGGGAATTCGACAGGTAGTAATTAGGTGAATACCTGACTGAATTCCCGTCAATAGACCCTCCCTGATTATTTCGATTCAATAACGACGTCACCTTGAAGGCCTGGACCATTACCGCCACTCGTCCTCAACTTACCTTTCCCTTACGGTAATTGAGTGTTCGTCAAATCCGCCTCATAGGTAACGGAATGATTTCCTGGGGCGCCCTCCCGTTTGTCCGAATTCTCCGGCGCATCCGTCTGGCAGGCTTCCGCGGACCCAGTCACTCCGATCAGGATTTGAGGTGCGCATGACAGGGAATCGCAGACGGGCGGAACACCGGCGCAGACCCCGGCGGTTGGTGCTGCTGACCGCCGCCACCGCCACGGCGGCGGTGATCGCCGCCGGTATCGCCTACTCCGGGATCGGGGACGGCGCCCAGGCGGCCTCCACCGCGCAGGCCGCGGGGGCCGACGCGGCGGTGGCCGTACCGGCCGCGGCGGCCGCCCGGGACGAGGAGCCGGCCCCGATCGCGGGCGCGCCCGCCAACGAGCACGCCCGCGGCATGGTGTACGACGGCCTCCAGGCGGCCCCGAAGGGCGACCGGTGCGTCGGCGTCTACCGCACCGGCGCAGGCCTGTGCACCCACGGGCCCGACGCCCCGCCCAAGGGCGTCGACATCAAGAAGGAGATACCCCCGGCCGTCGCCGTCACGGCGGCGGCTGCAGATCCCGCCCGCCCCGCGGCCGAGGACCCGGCCACCACCGAGGGCGGCGGGCGTCCTCAGGACGCGCCCGCCGCCGACGCCGGCTCCGCCAAGGCCGTCGCGGCCGCCCCCGCTCCCGCCGCAGCACCCTCGGCCGGCGAGAAGGCGGTCGCCGCCGGTCCGGCCGGCCAGACCGTCCAGTGCGACGGCGACGGCAGCACCGGCAACCGCGTCCAGGTCGTGTACGTGCACGGCCCCGGCAAGGACCGCTTCTCCCAGTACGCCGCCTCGTTCCGCAAGTGGGCCGCCGACGCCGACCTGATCTACTCGGCGAGCGCCCAGGAGACCGGCGGAGTGCGCCACATCCGCTACGTGACGGCGGCCGACTGCACGCCGACGGTGCTCAACATCGAGCTCCCGGACTCGGCGCTGTCCGAGTTCAGCGCGACCAACGCGGCCCTGGCCGCTAAGGGCCTGGACCGCCGGGACCGCAAGTACATGATCTTCGCGGACACGCAGGTCTACTGCGGCATCGGCACCTTCAACGGCGACGAGCGGCCCGGTCAGGCCAACCTGAGCAACTTCGGCCCCTCCTACGGCCGTACGGACTCCGGCTGCTGGGGCGGGCACACCGCCGCGCACGAACTCGGGCACAACCTGGGCGCGGTGAACAACAGCGCGCCCAACACCAGCCTGGGCGCGCACTGCACCGACGAGTTCGACGTCATGTGCTACTCGGACTCGCCGAACTACCCGAAGATGCGCAACGTCTGCACCAACCAGGCCGCCGAGAACATCCTGGACTGCAACCACGACGACTACTTCCACACCAGTCCCAAGGCCGGCAGCTACCTGTCCACGCACTGGAACATCGCGGACAACCAGTTCCTGATGAAGGCCAAGGGCGGCGGCGGGGGCGGCACCGACCCCGGGCCGAACCCGAGCCCGACCCCGAGCCCGACGAAGAAGCCCTCGCCGACGCCGACCAAGAAGCCCGGTGGCGGGCCGGCCGTGACGGCCGCCCAGATCCAGTCCACCTCGGCGGTCGTCAGCTGGCCCAAGGTCGAGGGCGCCGCCTGGTACCAGGTGCTCATCAACGGCAAGCACCTGACGTGGGTCCAGGCTCCGGTGCTGCGCGTCTACAACCTCCAGCCGGACACCTCGTACTCGGTGACCGTGTCGGTCCGCGACGGCTCCGGGCGTGACAGCGGGCCCGGCAGGGCGGCGGCGTTCAAGACACCCAAGGCGGGCGGTGGCGCGACGACCCCCGGCAGCCGGTACACGCTCGGCAACGGCAGCTCCGGCATGGCCGCCGAACTGTGGGGCGGCCGCACCGCCGACGGCACCGTGCTCGTCGGATCGCGCGCCAACGGGTACGCGCAGCAGCAGTGGTACTTCGACGACGCGGGCAACGGCCTGGTCCGCATCCGCTCGGCGGCGTCCGGCAAGTGCCTCCAGCCGGGCGGGAACCCGACGGCGGGCATGTGGATCGCCCAGCAGCAATGCGGCAACGGCGCGGCGCAGGCCTGGAAGACGACGTCCCGCGGTGGCGCGGTGGTCGTCACGGATGCGGGGGGCGGCTTCGCCCTGACCGTGAGCCGCCGCCCCTACTACGGGAGCTGGCTGCTCGAACTCCAGCGCGCGGACGGCGGTGCGGCGCAGCTGTGGACCGTCCAGAAGGCCGGCTGACGGCCTGAACCGCCCCTCCCACCCCGGCGGACGGCCTCCCCTGAAGGCCGTCCGCCGGCCCCTCCTCCCCACCCGGAGCACCGCAACGATGCGCACACGAACCGCTTTCCCGGCCCTCCCGGCCGCACTGAGCCACCCGGCCGCACTGAGCCTCCTGGCCGCCCTGGGCCTCCTCTTGCTGGCGCCCGCCACCGCCCTGGCCCACGGCGACACCGTCAAGGTGGTCGTCACCGGGCAGCGCGAGGGCCGCGTCACGGCCGACGTCACCTGGGAGAACGACGGCGACGCCGTCGACGAGGCGGTCGCCGCCACCGTGAACGCGGTCAGCGCCGACGGCGCCCCCCGGTCCCTCGGACCCTGGCGCCTGATCCGCGACCCCCTCGCGCCGCCCTCCGGGTGGACCACCGCCGAAGCCCTGCCGCCGGGCGCCTGGAAGGTCAGCGTGGACGTGGGCTTCCCCGCCCTGGGCCACGGCGAGCTCGAATTCGGCGTCCCCGTGGTGGATCCTGCGCCGGCCACCGGCGGCACGGCCGCCGTCCCTCCCGTGGCCGCGCCCGCCGCGTCCGTGTCGGCTCCGGCGCCGGCGCCGGCCACGGCCGCGGCCGCTCCCGCGCCCGCCGCTTCGGAGCCCGAGCAGGATTCGGCCACCACCTCCGGCCCCGCCCTGTGGTGGACCACGGCCGGCGTCGCGGTGACCGCCCTGACCGGTGCGGCGGCCGGCGTCCTGCTGCGCCGCCGCCGCGCCCGCCGCATGCGCTAGTGCGGTGACCGGTCACAGCACTAG
>NZ_JBHXSC010000056.1:0-47113 GCF_042716505.1 Streptomyces sp. NPDC058674 | reverse complement strand
GACGTCCACATACCCCGCACAACGGGCACGGCAGCGTCCAGAAAGGCGAAGCCGACGACCCCACGCCCCCGCCGCACAGGTTAAAGATCAAGCTAAGGCTTGTCCCGTATAACGCTGTGACCTGGGAGATCGGTCGGCGGTACTGTCGGCCGATGGAGTCTGATAAGTCGAACGAGTGCCCGCTTCATGGTGCTGGGGCGAGCGCGCAGAGCTTGGTGGGTCGTCGGCTCGCGGAGGTCGTCGGCTCGTGGCACTTGTACGGCAGTGACGCCCCTGCGGGCCCGCTGGATGTGTGGCTGATCGATGACCGGGGTGCCGCCATCCGTTTCACGACCGGATCGGATTGGTGTCTGATCGTTGAGGCATCAAAGCCGCACGCCGGCTTCGACATGGGTGACTCGGGGCGCGTCACAGTGGGGGCGATCGGTGAGGAGACGCCGTTCGCGGACCACGTCGGGGAGGATGTTCTGGAGGTGCGGGAGGAACACGCATCGAACACCGGGCGCGTTGCCTTGGAGCTCACATTCCCCACTGGTCGGGTCCGTTGTGAGAGCTGGGCTGGGGACCTCCGCTTGACGGACCTTGACCCCGGATTTGGACACCGGAGACACTTGGATCTTGATGGGTCCAGGAGAACGGAGTCCCCGTGGGGATGAAGCATTACCCCGCCGAGTTCAAGGCGGACGCGGTCGCGTTGTACCGCTCGAGGCGGGGAGCGACGATCAAGTCGGTCGCCGCCGATCTCGGGGTGAACACCGAGACGCTGCGGAACTGGATCCGGGCCGCCGACGGCCGACGGCCCGGTGCCCACTCCGCACCGCCGGCCACCTCACAGGCCGGCAGCGACGAGGTGCAGGAGGAGCTGGCCGCCGCCCGCAAGAGGATCCGCGAGCTCGAGGAAGAACGAGACATTTTCCGCAAGGCGGCCCGGTATTTCGCGACGGAGACGCGCTGGTGAACCGCTGCCAGTTCGTTGAAGATCACCAGCGCCGTCACGGCGTGAAGCGGCTCTGCGACATCCTCGGCCTGGCCCGCTCGAGCTTCTATTACTGGCGCCGCACCGCGGCAGCACGGGCGGCCCGGCAGGCCGTCGAAGCCCAGACCGCGGCCCGGATACGCAAGGTCCACCAGGACTCCGACGGCACCTACGGAGCCCCCAGGATCACCGCCGAACTTCGCGACCAAGGCGGCCCGGCGGTCAACCACAAGCGCGTCGCCAGGATCATGCGGACCATCGGGCTCGAGGGAGTCCGTCTGCGCCGCCGGCACCGCACCACCGTCGCGGACCAGGCCGCGGTGAAGGCACCGGACCTGATCGGCCGTGACTTCACCGCGGCCGCGGTGAACAGAAAGTACGTCGGCGACATCACATACCTGCCGGTCAGCGGCGCGAAGCCGCTCTACCTCGCGACCGTCATCGACCTCGCCTCACGCCGACTCGCCGGGTGGGCGATCGCCGACCACATGCGGACAGAACTCGTCATCGACGCCCTCACGGCCGCCGAGCGAACCCGCGGAAACCTGGCCGGAGCGATCATGCACACCGACCACGGATCCCAATACACGAGCAGGGCCTTCGCTGAAATCTGCAGGTCAACGGGGGTCCGGCAGAGCATGGGCGCGATCGGCTCCAGCGCCGACAACGCCGCCGCGGAAAGCTTCAACGCCGCCTTCAAGAGGGAGACCCTCAAAGGCCGGAAGGCCTGGTCGAGCGAGCGCGAGGCCAGACTCGACGCCTTCCGATGGCTCACCCGCTACAACACCCGCCGCCGGCACTCCCGACTCGGTCAGCGATCCCCGATCTCCTACGAGAACGACCTCCAGCCAGCAACAACTACCCTGACCCAGGCCGCATAGAAGTGTTCAGAATCCGGGGTCAAGGCCCGGAGTACCTGTTCCAGCTCGCCGAGCTGGTGTCGGACACCGGCGACGCCAATCTCCTCGGCTCCGCCGGCTGAGGGCATGGCGGCGCCTCGCAGCCGAGACGTCGTCCACCTGCGGACGTCAGACGACAAGGTGAGGTCGTCGCGCTGAGTGATCGGTCCTCTTGGATAAATTTCAGAGGGCTGGGTCCGGGTGGCTCGTATGATCGTGGGTGGGATGGGGCTCGTAGCGCAGTGGCTGTCGCGCCTTCACCGCATGTGGGAGGACGCCGGTTCGAATCCGGCCGGCCCCATCCCACCCTGACTCACGCCAACAGGACGCGTTTGCGCAGAGGTGGTCGGCGAAGGGCCGGCCGGTGGCGGACTCGACCAGGGCGGCCAGGATGAGGTAGTTGGCGCTGGCGTAGGCGTACGGGGACGTCGCGGCTCCGCCACGTCGCCGAGAAGCGCGCGCCCTCCCACGGGTACCCGTGGGCGGCCGGGGTGAGGTCCGTGGGTGTCCTGTCCTCGCTCATCGAGGGCCGGCTCAGGCCCCGGGCGGCGCCGCCCTCGAAGCGAGCCCTTCCGCCCCTTCGTCCCGGAGCCGAGGTGGGCGGGGGGAACCATTCCGAGGGCGTGGGGCATCTGATGGGACATGGGCGTCGTGATCTTGTTCTTCGGACTGTTCTTCGTGGTCGGCTGGGCCATGGCTCTCGCAGGGCTCGGGTACGCCTCCCTGGCGCTGTGGCGACGCCGGGGGCAGCCGTGGGTGCGGGATCAGGGGCAGCCGTTCGTCCGCCTGCTGCTCCCGACCCCCGCGTACCTGCGCTTCGACAGGGCACTCGCCGTGGCGGTACTGCTGGCCGACCTGTGGCTCGTGTCGGGGGTCATCGTGCTCGGCGCGGACGGCATCTTCACCGAAGAGTGGATGGGATATCCCGGCATGATGGATCCCGGCGGACAGGGATACCAGGCAGGAGCGGTGGGCCTGTTGCGTACGACAGCCTGGTGGAGCGCCTCAGCCGCGGTCCTGGGGCGGTGCTGGACAACGGCGGTCGTCCAGCTGTCCGTTCTGCCGCTGTCGGCGCTGTGGATAGCCTCGTTCGACACCTACTACACGTGACCCGGCGCAGGGGCCGCCCGGAGGTCACGAAGGGCTCGCACCGCCAGCCTTCGGCTGGGCAGGATCTGCATCACGAACGGGACGGCGAGCCGGGCTGGGTGCTGTGCCCGGTGGCCGGGTGCGCCCCTCCGGTCGTCATCGCCGCGCCCGTCTGGCAGGCGATCGTCGAAGCCGGCCGGTATGCACCGTGCCTGGCTTTGCTCGCGGCCATCGGTCTTCCCCGCCCGCCGAAGGACACGGACACGCCGTGGGTGATCGCGGCCGGCTCACGGAGCGTAGACGTCGACGGCGGAGCGTGGGGCGCGGGCCGCCTGACGTGATCGGAGCGCGGCGTGTGGCGGTGGCAGCCGCTCCCCCGCTTCAGCATCAACCAGGGCCGGTCGGCGGAGAACTGGACTGCCGGGCAGACGCCGGCGCTGCGCCTGCGCGCGGTGGTGAACCTGCCCCTGGGTCGAGGCGGGCACGTTGGAGATCTGCTGTAGCTCGGCAGCCGGGCGACGACGACGGTCTGATCGGCGTGCCGGGTCAGGAGCCGACAGGGGCAGGCGGCTTCAGGAGCGAGGCCGGAAGGTAGGCGGACCTGGTCTGCAGGTCCCAGCCGTGAACCTGCACGGCGAGCGCGGCCAAGGCGATCGCGCCCAGGGGAAGCAGCGTTCCGGGCGCGGGATTCTCACCGGCACCGGCACGGTGCTGCGCCAGCCGGTCGTCCAACGCCCGCTCGAAGGCGCTCTGATCGTCGGCGAGCAGAACGCGCAGCAGGCGCTGGTCGGGACTCACCGCGTGGGCGGCGTCCAGGGCAAGGGCAGCGTCCAGTCGCTCGTCCGTCGATGGCTTGGTAAGCGTCACCTGTGGCCAGTCTCGGGGCAGGTGACCGCGGGCCGGGGTCAGGTAGGCGCACAAGGCGTCCATGTGTGCCAGGTCGTCCGGTTCGGAGACGGAGTCCCGGCCGGCGTGGGGCAGGTTGTTGTGGAGGGCGGGTGCGTAGTCGCTGCGCAGTAGCAGACCGATCACCCGCTTCCAGTCCTGCACCAGACCGCTGGCGATGCAGATGTCGAAGGCGTCGATCCAGGTGCGGGCGGTGACCGTGTCGGTCGCGTCGTGCGTCTCGTCGTAGTCCATCTCTTCGCTGGTCAGACGCGTCCCGGTGAGAGGCAAGGGGACCTCCCAGTCGCCTCGGGGAGTGCATCCCAGGTCCAGCACGCCCAAGCGGCACTCAGCAGCGGTGAGCAGGGCGAGGCGAGTGCCCTCGTCGTCGAGGTCGGGGTCCTGGATGGTGCGCGCTGCGACGTGGTCGAGCAGCTCGTGGCCGAGTTCCTCGAGCATCACGCGCAACGGATAGCCGCGCTGATAGACATCCTCGAAACGCTCCTGGACACGGTCCGTCTTGTCACCGAGGGCCTGGTCCAGGCGCTGCTGGTTCACGGGGTGGCGTAGCGCGTGGTTGATCTCCATCCGTGCATCCTGTCAGGCGCCACCGACAGCGCCGCTCTCACGCTTTGCGTCCGGCGACCGCCGGCGACGCAAGCTCCGAAGGCATCGTGGGGGTGCCGAGTCACCCCGTGGCGCTCCAGGGCTGCTGCCGGCAGGGGCGGCCGGAACGCCGAACTGGGCGTGCGGCCAGGGGCCCCACCGCAAGTTTCCACGGATACAGCCGCATTGGCTGGAAATATCTGGCCAATTTGGTAATAAGTGCACTGATGTTCCATCATCGTGACTGCACGTCAGGTCTTGGCGTGCGTTGCGGGAGGCGGGGGCGCCGGGGGGTCCCCCGGTCATACCGGCTCGGTCCGCAGGCGGGCTCTTGCTCTCGCCGTGCCCCGTCGTGGCTCCCGCCCCGTTCCCGTCACCTAGGCAAAGGCCCATGTCCGCCCAGCAGCTATCGGACCTCATACGTTTCGTCCGTCACAACTCGCCCTTCTACCGGGACCTCTACACGTCCCTGCCGCCGCACGTCGACCGCCTCACCGACCTGCCGGTGGTCGACCAGCAGGAGTTCTGGGCGGCCAGCGCCCTCCACGACAGCCGCGTGCTGACCGGCCCGCTCAGCGAGGCCACGGTGTACAAGACCGGCGGCACCACCGGCTCCCCGAAGTTCTCCGTCTACACCCGCGACGAGTGGCGCACGTTCGTCACCTCGTTCGGACAGGGGCTCGTTGATGCGGGCCTGCGCCCGGGACACCGCGTCGCCGACCTCTTCTACGCCGGGGAGCTGTACGCCAGCTTCCTCTTCCTCCTGGACTCGCTCGCCCACGCGCCCGTGGACAACGTCCGCCTGCCCATAGGCGGAGGCGCGCCGCTGGAGTCGACCATCCCCACGTTGCGCGATCTCGCCGCCCAGGTGCTGACGGGCACGCCCACGACCCTGTGTCGGCTCGCCGAGCAGGTCGTCTCGTCCGGTGTCCGGCTCGACTCGGTGGGGTTGCTCCTCTTCGGCGGCGAGGCCCTCTTCGACGACCAACGGCGTCTGCTGGCGGCCGCGTTCCCGCGCGCCGAGGTCCGTTCCGTCGGGTACGCCAGCGTCGACGCCGGCCTGCTCGGCCGGCCCGTACCCGGCTCCGACGCCCGTGTGCACCGGGCGTTCACCCCGTACGCGGTCGTCGAGATCCTCGACGACTCCACGGAGGAGCCCATCACCGAACCGGGGCGACCCGGCCGGGTCGTCGTCACCAGCCTCTTCCGCCGCCTCATGCCGATCATCCGCTACCCCGCCGGCGACCGGGCCGAATGGACCGGCACCGGGCCCGGACACTTCCGGATCCTCGGCCGCGCCGAGGAAGGCGTACGGGTGGGCCCCGTCTCCCTCTACACGCAGGACGCCCAGGACGCCGTGGCCGCGGCGGACCTGGCAGGTCACGTAGTCGGCATGCAGCTCGTCGTCCGCCGCTGGGACGGCCGCGACGGGCTCGTCCTGCGACTGGCGACGGCCCCGGGCGACGATGCCTCCGGCGATGCCGCGGGGGGGCGGGAGGCGCTGGCCGAGGCCGTCATCACGGAGCTGGAGGCCGTACGGCCCCTGTATCCGGACAGTGTGCGCGCCGGGTTCGTGCACCCGCTGTCCGTGGAGTGGGCACGCCATCGCGACCTCGCCGTCAACCCCCGCTCGGGCAAGCTCGTCCGGGTCCTCGACGAGAGGCCGACCGCATGACCGCCCCACCCCCGCCCTCAGCCGCAGCCACGAGTGAGACCCAGGCCGAGACCGGAGCCGGGGCCGCCGCCAGGGCCGGACGCCGGCGTGCTCCGCTGATCCTGCGCAACCACGCCTTCGGCGCCGTATGGCTCGGCCAGGTCCTCACCCAGGCCGCCGTGCGCATGTTCCAGGTCGGCGTGTCCTGGTGGATCGTCGCCTACGCCGTACGCGAGGCCCCGGGTCTGGCCTCCGGGCTGTTCATGGCGGTCTGCACGCTGCCCGCCGTGGTGCTGGCGCCCGTCGTGGCCGGGACCATCGCCCGGTTCGCCCACCGTGGCGTTCTGCGGACGGCAGCCGGCCTGGCAGGGGCCGCCTCGGGCGCCCTCGCGCTGTGGGCCCACGGCGACGGCCTGCCGCTCACCGCCGTGTACGGTGCCGCCCTCGCACTGGCCACCTGCCAGGCGTTCTTCGACCCCTGTCTGACCACGTCGGTACCCGAACTCGTCGACGACGCCGACATCGAGACGGCCACCGGCTTCGAGCTGTCCACCCAGTCCCTGGCCGGCCTCGGCGGAGCGCTGCTCGGCGCCCTGACCGTAGACCGGGCGGGCGTGACCGGGCTGGCCGCCGGGTGCGCGGCTGCCTACCTCGGCGCCGCCCTCCTCGTCGCGAGCGCGCGCTTCCGTACCGCAGGGACCGCAGGCACGGGCGCAACCACCGGGACCGCTGCGCCCGGCCCGCCCGCCGGGCCGGGTCCGTCCGGGCCGTCCGGGCCGTCCGCGGCCGGGCCCCGCCGGCGGCCGCTCCGCCGTATCCTCGCCGACCTGCCCTACGTACGGCGGATCCTGATCTGCTTCACCGCGGCGAACCTCTTCACGACCGCCGTGTTCGTCGTCATCCCCCTCTACACCCGCTCGGTCCTCCACGGCGGCGGCGGAACCGTGGCACTCCTGGAGGCCTCCCTCGGTCTCGGCGCGCTCATCGGGGCCTTCACCGGCGCCCGCGTGCCCGGGCGCCCCACGGTCGCCGGCGCCTACTGCCTCGGCGTGATGGCCCTCGCCCTGGCGCTGCCCGGCCTGGTCGCACACCGTCCGGCCGTCGCGGGCTGCCTGGCGGTGGCCGGCTGGTGCGCCGGGGCCGTCAGCGTCCGGTTCGTGGCACTCTTCCAGCGGATGGTGCCCACAGCGGACAAGCCCGGCTTCTTCGCCGTGATGCAGGCCGTCCTCGGTGCCTCGCTGCCCGTGGCGTCCCTGCTGTTCGGCTTCGCCGGCGACTTCCTCTCGCCCCAGACGCTGTGCCTCGTGCAGGGCGTCGGCCTTGCCCCCGCCGCCTGCGCGCTGGCCCTGCTCGGGTCCCGCACTCCCACACCACCCGCCGCGGACCTGCATACACCCACAGGCACGGACACGGCCGCAATCCCGGGCGCAGACAGGAGCCGCGGCTCGAAATCCGTCGGAGGCGAGCGGTGAACGCCGTCATCACACCGGCCGCCTGCCCGGACATCGCCGAACTGCGCCAGCTCTACTACGCCGTCTACGGCCCGCACTACCCCGTGGCGCTCGGCACCGACCCGGCCGAGATGGCCCGGCTCATCGAGGACCCGCACTCGCTGTGGCTCGTCGCCCGCTGCGCCCGCACCGGGGCCCTCACCGCGTCCGCCGCCATCCACGGCGAGGCGGGCAGCCGCATCGGCCGCCTGGAGGGCATCGCCGTACACCCCGGGCACCGCTCGGCGGGCCTTGCCGCCGCTCTGACCGAGGCCCTGTGCGCCGGGATGCTGGACACGGGGCGGCTGGACTCGGTGTACGCGACCGTACGCACCGTCAGCGCCGGTCCGCAGCGCGTCGTCGCCCGCAACGGCTTCCGCCCGCTGGGCATCCTGCCCAACGCGGTGGATCTCAGCAGCCGCGAGAGCCTCGCGCTCTACGCGCGTCACTCCAGCGGTGTGCTCGAACGCCGGATCGCCGTCGCCGAAGTACCCGCCCCGCTCCTGCCGTTGCTGCGCACGGCCGAGTCCGCACTCGGCATCGGCTACCCCGGGGTCCGGGCGGCCGCCGCCCCGCACCCGGCGCCCCCGCCGCAAGGGGCCGTCGAACGGCTGGAGATGATCGAGGCGCCGGCCTTCGTGCGCCGCCGCTTCCGCGAGCGGTTCCCCGGGGCCGAGGGCTGGTTCTACCCGCTGCACACCCCGAACGTGCTGCTCACCCCCGAGGACGGCCGGTTCGAGGTATACGCCTACCTCAACCGCGCGGGCGGGTACGGCTCCCTGCTGACCGCCCACCCCGACCCGGCCGCCGCGGCCACCCACCTCGAACCCGTCACCCGGGCCCTGGCCCGCGCGGGCGCCGGCTACGTCGAGGCCCTGGTGCCGCTCGCGCACCAGGAGGCCCTGTCGGCCTTCCTCGCGCAGGGGTTCGTCGCCGGGGCCCTCTACCCGGCGATGCGCGCGGACGGTGACGGCTTCCACGACTACGCCGTCCTGTCCCGCTCCAGCGAGCGGATCGACTTCCGCGGCGTCGCCGTCGAACCACCCCTCCAGCCCTATCTGGACTGCTACGTGTCGGCCTGGGCGTCGACACACCTGCCCACATCTTCCGAGGTTGCCTGATGAGCCCGATGAACCCCCATCTCGCGCCGGTCGCCGTACCCGACCCGGCCCTGCTGCCGCACGTGCAACAGCTGTGCGACCTGGCGGACCCGTACGCCTTCGGGCCCGCGGAGGACGAACTGTTCGCCGCGGCCATGGCGGAGACCAACGCCTGGCACGCCGAGCGCTCCCCGTTCTTCCGCTCGCTGTACGAGGCCACGCCCGCCGCGGAGCCGTACCGCACGCCGCTCGTCCACGCGAACTTCTTCAAACGTCACGAGGTGCTGTCCATCCCGCGCGAGGACGTCGAGCTGCACCTGACCTCCTCCGGCACCACCGGCCAGAAGTCGCAGATGTTCTTCGACCACTGGACCATCCGCTCCGCCCAGCGCATGGTCGCCCGGATCTTCGAGCGCAACGGCTGGATCACCCCGGACCAGGAGGTCAACTACCTCCTCTACAGCTACGAGCCGTCCCCTTCCTTGAACCTGGGGACCGCCTTCACCGACAACTACCTGTGCGACTTCGCCCCGGCGCGCAGCGTCGCGTACGCGCTGCGCAACACCGGCGGCGAGCACGAGTTCGACCCCTTCGGCTGCATCGCCGCCCTGCGCCGCTTCGAGGGTGAGGACGCCCCGGTGCGCATCCTGGGCTTCCCCGCCTTCCTCTTCTTCACCCTGGAGCGGATGCGGGCCATGGGCCTGCCTCCGCTGCGCCTGCCCGAGGGATCCCTCGTCGTCCTCGGGGGCGGCTGGAAGGGGCACGCGGACCGGCGCATCGGCAAGGAGGAGCTGTACGCCCGCGTCACCGAGCAGCTCGGCATCCCGGGTGAGCGGATCCGGGACACCTTCGGGTCGGTCGAGCACTGCATCCCGTACATCGAGTGCGACCAGCACCGGCTGCACGCCCCCGTCTGGTCCCGGGTGACGATCCGCTCGACCCGCACGCTCGAACCCCTGCCGTACGGGGAGCGGGGCTACCTGCACCTCGTGTCTCCGTACATCACCTCGGTGCCGGCGCAGAGCGTGGTCATGGGCGACCTCGCCTCCCTCCAGCCGGGCGACGCCTGCGGGTGCGAGCTTCGGACCCCCTGGTTCACCGTCCACGGCCGTGCCGGGGTGAGCCGCAACCGCAGCTGCGCGGTGGCCGCAGCGGAACTGATGAAGGGAATGGCGTGACCATGACTGTGCACCACCACTATTGGCAGGGTGAGTTCGTGGGCGACGAGGAGGCCGGGCGCCGCCTCGCCGGCCTGCCGGCCGCCGTCGAGGACGCGCTGGCCTCGGGGCTGGAGACGGAGACCGTCCTGGCTGCTTGCGACGCCCTCGCCACGGCCCTGCGCGACCCCGGCCACCCGGTGCACGCCAGGCTCGCTCCGCACCTGCCCGAAGGGGAGGACCCGGCCGTCCTGGTCGAGCTCGGCGGCCTCCTCGGCCGGCGGGAGCTGACCCGAAAGCTGCGCCGGGAACTGGGCAGTGCGACGCCCGGCCGGCTGAACCGGGCCGATCCGCGCGAGACGGTCTACGAGGCGTGGGCGCCGGTCGGCCTGGTCGCCCACATCGCGCCGGGCAATGCCGCGACGGTCGCGCCGCTGAGCATCGTCGAGGGTTTGCTCGCCGGCAACGTCAACGTCCTCAAGACCAGCAGCACCGACACGCTCCTGACCCAGCACCTGATGGCCGAGCTCACGGCCCTGGACCCCAGCGGCGCGCTGGCCGCGCGGATCGTCGTCCTGCGCTTCCCGTCCTCCCGGCAGGAGTGGCTGGGCCTGATGTGCGCGCCCGCGGACGCCGTCGCCGTATGGGGCGGGGAAGGCGCCGTCGAGGGGGTGGCGGCCCATGTGCCGGCCGGCTGCCGGCTGGTGGAATGGGGGCACCGGATCTCCTTCGCGTACCTGACGGGCGACGCCTGGTCGGATGCCGATACGCTCGACGCCCTGGCGGGCGATGTGTGCCTGCACGAGCAGCAGGCGTGTTCCAGCCCTCAGGTGGTCTACCTCGACACCGAGGACGAGGACGAGGTGTTCGCCTTCGCGGAGCGGTTCGCCGCGGTCCTCGCGGCACGGCCGCCGGCCGCGGCCGCCGCTTCGGGGGGTGAGCCGGATCCCGTCGAGGACGCCGAAGCCGCCGAGCTCACCACGACCGAGCTGGTCGCCCGGCTGGAGGAACACCTGGGCCTGACGCGGGTGTTCGCCGCGCCCGACGGTTCCTGGCGGGTCATGGCCGACACCCGGTCGCCGCTGGCCGCCTCCCCGCTGCACCGCAGCGTGTGGGTCAAGCCGCTGCCCCGCAAGCGGCTGATCGCCACCCTGCGTCCGATGCGCCGCTATCTGCAGACTGCGGGTCTCGCGGGCGGCCGGACCGACATCGCCGAGCTGTCCCGCACCGTCCTGGCCGCGGGCGTCACCCGCGTCACGCCGGTCGGGGCCATGCTGGAGAGCTACGCGGGAGAGCCGCACGACGGTGTCTACGCCCTGCAGCGCTACAGCCGCCGCGTCGCGGTCCAGGCCGACCCGGCCCGCTTCGCCACCACCGCCTGCCTGGACGACCTGGCCAGGCCCGTGGTTCTGCCGCAGCCCGCGGGGCCGCTGCTGGGCAAGGAGGACGTGCAGGAGCCGGGCCGGCAGCTGGCACGGGCCGATGCCGAGCTGTACTTCCGCAGCGGCGGCAGCACCGGCGCACCTGCGCTGTCGGTCTTCAGTTACGACGACTACGACACGCAGATGCACGCCGCCGCTCGCGGCCTGCTGGCAGCCGGCTACGACCCGGTCGGGGACCGCACCGCCAACCTCTTCTACTGTGGCGCCATGTACGGCAGCTTCATCAGCTTCTTCTCCGTGCTGGAGCGGCTCGGCGGTGTGCAGTTGCCGCTGTCCGCGGGCCCGGACCACCGCGCCACGGCGCAGGCGCTGATCGACCACCGGGCAGACACCCTCTTCGGCATGCCCTCCTACCTGTGGCAGCTGCTGCACGCGGAGGCGGACGCGCTTCGGGCGTACGGAGGCCTGCGGAAGGTCTTCTACGGCGGCGAGCACTTCACCGAGGAGCAGCAGCGGACCCTGAAGGACGACTTCGGCATCGAGGTCGTCCGCTCGATCACCTACGGCAGCACCGACCTGGGCCCGCTGGGGTACCAGTGCACCGAGAGCTCCGGCGGCGTCCACCACCTGCACGCCGACCTCCACACGATGGAGATCCTGGACCTGGCCGAGGACCGGCCGGTGGTGCCAGGCGAGACGGGTCGGCTGGTGTTCACCACGCATGCCCGGCGCGGCCAGCACCTGGGCCGGTACGTGATAGGCGACCTCGGCCGGCAGGTTCCGGGACGCTGCCCGTGTGGCCGGCACTCGCCCCGCTTCGAGCTCAGGGGGCGCAGCGGTGACGTGATGCGGGTGGCGACGTACTTCCTCAACCACCGGCGCTTCTTGGACTTGGCAGGGGAACGCGGTGGCCACCGGGGCGAGTTGCAGGTGCGGCTCGACGGCACGGACGCGCGCGAGCGGCTGACCGTACGGGTGGAACGGGCTGGAGCGACGGATCCGGAGTGGTTGCGGGAGGTCTTCCTGGCCGGCTACCCGGAGCTCCGCTCGGCGGTGACGGAGGGGCTGCTGGACCTGGTGGTCGAGGCGGTCGACGGCGCAGCGCTGGATCGCAGCCCAACCAGCGGCAAGCTCCTCGCCGTGGTGGACGCACGCCGCTAGGTCCTGTCGTCAAAGTGGCGCCGCGGGCCAGGCGGGACTGTGACGACAGGGCCTAGTCCAGTGGTTCCTGCACAGAGGCCAGCGCGGGCCGCCACCGGTGGGTGGCGGCCCGCGCGGGCCTGTCCAACGCGCGGATCGCAGGGCCGTCACCCGCAGCGCCCTACTGGAGCAGCGCGCCCGCTGTACAGGGCTCACCCAGCAGCCACAGCGCCACTCCTCGATGTACCGGCAGTGCACCGGCGGAGCCGGCATCCACGTTGCGGCCTCCTGGTCACTCTTCTGACGGTTCCCGCCGGTGGCGACCCTGTTGGCGGGCAGACGGGTCAGGGCGTGGGTGGGGCTTGCGAGGAGGTCGAGGACGGGCATGCCCCAGTGGGCGGCGAGGCGGTCGCAGTCCGCGAGGGTCCGTGCCGCCTTGCCGTGCTGTCTGCGGCTGATCCGGCTGGAGAGGGGGACGGTCACCCCCTCGGCAGTGGACTCGGACTGCACCAGGGCCGTGCCGGAGGACTGCCGGATTCGGCTCTGCCCCGGCACCCGTGCACGGGCAGCCGGTACACGGTCATCCCCCGCGCCGCGGTACCCGCCTAGGGTCGTTCGAAAGCCTGGAGTGCACCGCCGAACGAGAAGAGCAGGGCGCCGAACAGTGTGCCCCAGTTGGCGATGTCGGAGTTGACCAGGCTTCCGGTGGCCGGCCGGGTGAATGCGGCCAGGGCCGACACCATGAAGAGCACCGATCCCAACTGGTTCACGGCGACGATCCACCAGCCCAGACTGCGTGAGCGGAAGCAGGGCCTGGAGCGGTGGCATACCTCGGCGAACGCGAGATGTCCGGAAACCAGGAAGAGTACGCATCCGACGACGTCAGGAGCCCAGACGAGCCGGTTGACCTGCTGTGCCGTGAGGCCCTGGAGGAATGAGTCCAACAGATTGACGGCGAAGACGAGCGTCCCGGCGAACAGCACGAACGTGCTCAGCCAGTCCAGGCGCATCGGCTCGTACCCCCACCATCGCCAGTCCGCCGTGACCAGTCGGCCGGCCCCTTGGGGGTGGCGGGGCGCGTTCAGTACCTGCAAAAGGGAGGTGTAGCCCCCGAGGTTGAAGAACAGGCCCCCGGCACAGTAGATCGAGGCGCTCACGACCGCGTCGCTGGACCCGAACTGGGCCACTGCGGCGCCGAGTGCGAAAAGTACCCCTCCGATGACGAACGCGCCCGAGGCGACGGCGTTCAGCCGCCGGAGGCGGCCGAGGGCTTCGGCGTCGGCACTCGCGGACACGGTGACCGTGTTCCCGGGGCCGTGGACCGCGAGCACCCCGCGCCTGCGCGCGGGCCGGGACTCCCACACCACCGTTCCCCCTTCGGGGCGGTGCCAGCGGAGACGGGTGGTGAACGGTCCTGCGCCTTCGGCGCGCTGCTCAGGCTGTCCCACGCCCCGAGCCTAGCCACGAGTACAGGCCCCGAGCGGCAGTGAATCGCACCCGCATCGGAGCAGGCCGTCATGGCGAAGCGGCAGATGCCCCCCCCCACTGGCCGACAAGGGCCGGCGGGCGGCCCCGACGCCACCACCTCAGCGCACAGAGGTGGAGTGGGCAAGCCGCCGTTCGGGGGGCGGCTTGCCCAGGGTCCCCTTGGACTTGCCCAGTTGCTCAGGCTTGCCCAGCCGGCGGCTCTTGAGGTGGGGCGGCGGGTCGTGGCGGGCAGACTGGGGGAATGCATGGGGGAGCGAGCGTAGGGGTGTGCGGGATGGGCACACGGGGGCGCGTGGCGGTGGTTCGGTGACGGTGTATCACATCAAGTACCTGCCGACCGGGACGCTGCCCGAAGACGGTGTCGGCACCTGGGCCGTGACCCGGGACGGTGTCGCCTCCCGGTCCGTGTCCGGAGGCGGCGTCGCCACCTGGGCCGTGGCCGACGCCGAACGGTGGCGGAAGGCGGCGGTCCCGACCGTTCTCGCCCCGGCCGTGGGTGGCTGGGTCCTGGCCGTCCTGGTGGCGGCGGCGTACGTCCTGCTGTTCGGGCTCTCGTCCGCGTCCGCGGCCTGGCACAGCGGGCCCGGGGGCGGGACGGACTGGCTGAGGTATCCGGGTCTGGTCCTGCTGACCGCCCTGCCGCTGTGGTATCGGTACGTTCCGGTCGCGGCCGTACCGGCGGCTGTGTTCGTCGCTGTGGAAGCAGTTGTGACTCTGACCCGGCCGGGCGACGTGGACCATCCGGGGAGGGCCGGGTGGCTGGTCGTCCTCGCCGCCTGCGCCCTCGCGTTCACAGGCGGCTGTCTGCGGCTGCGGGCCCGACGCCGGCAGCGGGCCCTGGCCCTCGCCGCTGCGGGAGGGCGGCGCTTCCCGCTGCCCGAAGGCACCCCGGAATCGGACGGCCAGCGCGGACACCGGCAGGTCTACCTCGGGCTGGCGCTCTGCCTGGTCGCCGCGGCCATCCTCACCGACGGCCTGTTCGGGGAACCGGCCGCGTCCGGCGTCGCCTACGACGCCGTCGGGCAGCAGGGCATCGCTCTGGTGCTCCTTGTGGCCGGCACGGCCTGCTACGGCCGGGGCCAGTTCGCCTACCGGGCGGCCCGGCGGCTGCACGGGGAGCCGCAGCCGGCCCTGATCGTGGGTGTGCGCGCCGGGGCGGACGGGCGTCACTGGGTGTGCGCGGACGCCCGCACCCGCTCGGCAGCGCCCCTGGTCGCGTACGTTCCCCGCACAGGCGACACCCGCGCCAGGACGCGGCTTCTGGGCAGCGGCTCGGCGTACGGAGTGGGGAACGGGCACCACGACATCGACCCGAAGCGCGAGCCCTTCGAAGCGGTCCTGTACGGCACCCTCGCG
This sequence comes from Streptomyces sp. NPDC058674, assembly GCF_042716505.1. Classification (NCBI taxonomy): domain Bacteria; kingdom Bacillati; phylum Actinomycetota; class Actinomycetes; order Kitasatosporales; family Streptomycetaceae; genus Streptomyces; species Streptomyces sp. NPDC058674. The sequence continues at coordinate 31,891 of NZ_JBHXSC010000056.1, read as the reverse complement.
GAGGGCGACGAAGTCGTCCTCGAATACGCCTGTGCCGAATACCACCGCCACCAGGAGATGGGGCGGATGTACGCGACCGTGACCACGGCCCCGCTCCGCCCGGACCGCCGCCACGGGCTGGGCCCGTGGGAACCGGCGGACGGCCCTGCCCGGCAGCGTGAGCGGCTCCGTGAGCACCGGGAGAGGGCGGAGCGCTACCGGGAGGCGCAGCGCGAGGCGGAGGAGCGCCGCAGGAACCCGCCGCGCGGCTCGCCGGCCCGCGGGCGCGGAAGCGACTCCGGCAACCGGCACAACGGTGGTGGCTGCGGGTCCGGTTGCGGGTCGGGCTGCGGGTCGGGCTGCGGGGGCGACTGAACCTCGGCAGCCGTCATCGGCCCGCCGGGTCAGGACCAGGCCCGCGGTCTCATGTCCGGGCCACTGCGCCCGCCCGCCGGTCGCGGGCCGGCCCGGCCCCCGCCGGCACGCTGCCACCGGTCCGGCGCTGCCTGCCCGTCATCCCATCCGCGTCCCCCTTCCTTCTCAGCTCTCGCAGGTCGGGCCCCGGGCCCCGTGCCCGCCCCGCGGGCCGCTGGTGCGGCCGCCGGCGGACGAGGGCCCGGGAGATGGGGGCCGCGGCGACGGTCCCTTCAGGGCGGTCAGGGCGTAGTCCGCCTGCTCCAGGCCTACCTGTCCGACCCGCCGGCCCCGCGCCCTCCCCTCGGCATCCTCGCCGGGTTCCGCTTCCCGGCCGGTGAGGCGCTTCGGGGTGGCGCGCCGTACGGTGTCGGTGGTGGTCGTCATCAGCCGGTCGGCAGGCCATCGCAGCGGTCTGCGCCGCCTCGGCCTGGGTCCGGGCCCAGCAGTACATGCCGGTCCGCGGCGATGTGGTGCCGGGACGCCGATGAGTTCTGCGGCGTCCGGCTGTCTACCTCTGTGTACGCCCGAGAGGCCCATCAGCCGCCCTGGAAGGGTGAGGAAAATGAAGTACATGATCCAGATGAACGTGCCTGCCGATCAGTGGGACGCCGTCATGTCGGGGTACTCCAAGGAAGACATGGATGCCATGTTCGCCCACATGAACGCCCTCAACGAAGACCTCACCGCTGCCGGGGAGTGGGTGGAGGGGCAGGGCCTCGGCGGCCCCTCCCTGGTCAAGACGGTGCGGGCCGGAAGTGACGGGCGGCCTCAGGTGACCGACGGGCCGGCCCATGCGGGTCCCGTCCTGGCCGGGTACTGGGTGGTCGACGTCAAGAGCGAGGACCGGGCCCTGGAGATCGCCGCACGGGCATCGGCGTGCCCGGGGCCGGGCGGGAAGCCCGGCAACGACCCGGTCGAGGTGCACCCGATCCCCGGGGACCCGACCCAGGCCTGAACCGGGCGGAGCCGAGCGGGCCGAGCGGGCGCCGACGGCCTGTGCGGCGGTGCCCGGCTTCCGCCGCTGATGTTCCGCGACGGCCTCGGCCGCCCCGCCCGGGTGGGCCAGGGCCCCCGGGATACGGTCGAAGGTGTCGTAGGGGTCACCACGGCACCGACCGGACCGCACACGTCCTGCCCTCGGCTCGACAGGCAACCGTTCAGGCAACGGTTCGGCCGCCCTAGCCCTCCGGTGCAGCCCTCCCCCGGGCCGGCGCGGGATGCGGGAGGCGCCGTGCCTTCGCATCCTGGTCGGCCGGCCTTTGCCGGTTGGACGGCGCCAGACGGCCACCACCTCGACGCGAGTGTGCGCGGGTGCGGTCAGCGGCGGCTGGTGGACAGGATGACGAGGAACTGGCCGCCGCCGGCCTGGATGTCGGCGGTCACCGGCAGCCCTGGCACCAGTCGGGAGAAGCGGTCCACCAGCCAGTCCGCCGCCTCTTGGGCGTCCTTCCTGGTCGGACAACGGCCCACCATCTCGCGGCCGCCCTTGCGCTCCAGCCTCTCGGCAACGGTGATCAGCGGCGCGGGTTCGACTACGTACAGGCGCTCCGGCCAGGCGATGACCACCTTGACCGCGCCCTTGCGGGTGTTGCACCCGCGGTGCGCGAGCCGCTCGGCGACCTTGGCCTTCCGGTCGGTGGTCCGGCTGTCGACACTGGGCCCCCGCGGGTCGTTCACCGACTCGTCGGGGTCGACCGGTTCGTCACATACCCAGCAGCGCCAGCCATCGCGCTCGGCCACATCATCAAGGAGACTCACCCGAGCAAACTAGCCTGCCCGACCGCCACCCCGCGCACCAGGACCCCGGCAACCTCTCCACACCGGTCGTCCCGCGGCTGCGGCCGGACCTTCGCCGAACCGGGGCACATCGTCGACGGCCGCGTCCAGGCGCAGGCGCACGTACCGGATCGGATCGGATCGGATCGGATCGGATCGGTCAGTACCGGAACAGCACTCCGCGCCAGGTCCACCCCGCGTCGAGGACCGTGGTGCACAGGGGGTCTCTCACGTCCCGCGTGTCGAAGCGCAAGGTCTCGACCTTGTGGCGGCGGCCGTCGGCACCACGCCGGAACTCCCACTGCCGGTACACCGTGAAGCCCCCGCGGCCGTACTGCCGGCCGGATTCGTGCGACGGCTCCCACCGCTCCTCCAGCACGAGCACCTCGCGCTTCGCCGGCACCAGGCGCATGCGGGTCTTGAGCGTCAGCTTCACCTCCGGGATCTTGCACTCCGCCACCAGGTCGGCTTTCTCCTTGGGGAGGGCATGGCGCACGCTGAACGGTACGTTTCGGCCGTTGAGCGCGAGCAGCGCTTCCCGGAGCTCCATGGCGGGAAGGGGTCGGACAGTGCTGTCGGGGTACTTGGTGCCGGTCCACTTGTCCCAGAGGCGACCCATCGTCAGACCCCCGTCCCGGCGTCCGGCTGCGGATGCACTGCGGCGAACGGCCCGTCCGAGGCGCCCCCGTCCGGAGGGGCTGCGACGCGCCGGTCCTCCGGCAGTCGGAATGCGATCGGCACCGGCGGTGTCGTGGGCATCTCGGTCCTTCCTTCCACGGATACGTGCATCAGTCGAACAACCGGTCCTTGACATCGCCTGGCGGTGTCGCCGACCGCGCGGCGGCACGTGCTGTGGTGCGAGTTCGCGGTCGGCGCCGCCGTGGCCGTCCCGATGTGACGGGCGCCCACCGCGTCAGACCGGCGCGTACGGGCCCTGGGCCGCCATCGTGTCCTGCATCGCCGTCAGCCTGCGGACGAAGAGGACGGCGAGCACGCCGGCGATCGTGGTGCCCAGGTCCGCGGCGATCCCGAGCAGGCCCGCGGCGAGCAGCTCGTCCACGGTGTCGGCCGCCATGTAGATCCGGCTGAAGACACGGCCCACGATCGCCGCGAGGACCCAGACCACCCACCAGGACGTCAGCAGTGCGGCGGGCGCCGTGCGGTCGGAGCCGTCAGGGCCGCGCTGGGTGCTGGCCCGCCAGGTCTGCCGGGCGATCCGGTAGGGCAGGAAGAGGTTCGCCCCGGGGACGAACCAGGCGCCGATGGCCCAGCCGCGGCCCAGGGTGAAGGCATCGGGGCGGAAGATGCCGCCGTTGCTCCGCACGCGGTGGAACCAGATGATGAAGACGACGACCGTGGGCAGCACCGTGAGGAGTTGGAGCACTCCGGCGAGGATGGTGAGCACGGGAGACAGGCCGAGTTCGAGGTCGTCGAAGTGGGTGTCGCCCGCGAACCCCTGCAGCCACGACTGCTCGTACGCGCCGGCACCGGCGGAGAAGAGGTGCACCGCGGCCGCGGCGCCGAGCAGCCAGGTCAGGGCCGTCGCGAGGCCCTTCGGGGAACGCAGCACGCCCTGGGGCGCCGGCAGAGCCGCGGGGAAGGGCCCGCCGGGGTAGGGCCCGGGGTAGGGGTCCTGTGGGGGAATCCGGCCCGGCGCCGGGACGGGCTGCGGATAGGGCTGCGGAGGCGGCGGCGAGCCGGGCGCGCTGAAGGACATGACGGTGGACCCCCCACGGGAACGTATGACATACGACGGACGGCCCCACCGGGCGGGCGGGGGGCCCTGGAGAAGGTATGTCGGCCCCGTGCCCGGAGTCCAGACGGTTTCTGCTGGTCAGAGCTTACGGGGCTCGGCGAGGGTGCCGGGGGGCAGGGCTGTGCCCGGCGACTCTGGGGCAACGTCGTCGCCGTCGGGTTCGCTTCGCCCTCGCCCGGTGGGTCGCCCGCGAAGGGCACCGACGGATGCCCCGCAGGCCAGGTGGAGGGCGATCGGCGGGTGCGCACTCCGATCCGCCCTGAGCCCGGGTGGTTGGTGCTGGCGCGATCCGCCGGGGGCGTCAGGCGATTGCGGCGACACCGATGCCGATGCCGATGAACAGCCATCCGGTCGTCAGCTCCCAGCGGCGACGGAACTTCGGCCGTGCCAGGAGCACCCGTAGGCGCGTGGCGACGGCGACCAGGGCGAACCAGTAGGCGATGCCGATCAGGACGTCCAAGGTGCCGAGGAAGAAGATCTGCCGGGTCATCGATCCGCCGCCGTTGACGAACTGCGGCAGGATGCTGAGGAAGAACAGCGCCGCTTTGGGGTTGAGCACATTGGTGAGGAGGCCCTGCGTGAAGCCGGACCGCCACCTGCCCGGGCCGGTCTCCGCGGGGTCCTCCGGCGCCGGGTCGTCGTCCGGGCCGGTGGGCACCGCACGCCCGGCGGACCGCTCACGGGCGACGCGCCGGGCTGCCAGCACGGTCCGTACCCCGAGGTAGACGAGGTAGGCCGCGCCGAGCAGCTTGATCGCGTCGTACACCGTGGGAGAGCGGGCGGCGATCAGCGACAGCCCGGTGGCGGCGGCGAGCATGTGCACGCACAGCCCGGCCTGGGCTCCCAGCGCCGCGGCCCGGCCCTTCGACGGGTGTTCGGTCGCCGAGCGGAGCACCACGAGGAAGTCCGGCCCCGGCACGACGTACGCCACCAGCACCACAGCAAGGAACCCGATGAGGTCAACCGACATCCGCTTTCCGTTTCGTCAGCCCCGTGGCCGGTCCGCCGCCGGGAGTCTTCCTTGACCACCTCGTCGGGCGCTCCGGCCAGCTGTCGGACCAGAACGACTCCAGCGCCCGGGCAGCTGTGGCGAACGCCGGGTTGTAGCCGGGGAAGGTGCCGTTGTGCCCGCCCGGCTTCCCCGCGTCGTACTCGGGACGTAGCAGCGTCAGGGCCATGGGCGTCGCGTACCCGCGGATGGACGTGGACAAGCAGACGATGGGCGCGCAGCGCCGGGGCGCCGATCAGCGCGACGCTCAGCAGCAGTGCGGCCGGCTCGTCCCGCTCCGTGGCGAGGCCGAGCCTGCCTTCGTCCGCGCCGCCTTCGCCGCGGCGGGCTGGCGGAGCCGGCGGTCACGTCACCAGGTGCAGTGACGTTCCCGCGATGCCCAGTCGTACGCTCTGGCCCCAGGTCAGCTCCAGGGCGTCGTTCTCCATGCCGTCGCCGAAGACCACCATCCGGTCGGATTCGACGGTGAGCTGCAGCCCCTGGCCCTGCCTGAGCTCACCGGCGACCTTCGTCGTGCCGGTCGTCGGGGAGGGCCAGGCCTCGCGCACGAACCACAGGAGCCGACGGTCGCAGGGGGCAGGCAGCGCCGCCGTGCCGCCGCGCTCCAGCCACAGGGAACGCAGCCAGCCGGTGGCGCCCGTGCCGGTGCCCACCAGCACCCCGGAGGATGCCTGGGCCTCGCCTTCGCCCGGCTCCTTGCGGCCGGCGGAGCCCAGGCGGTAGCGGGCTGTCTGGTGGCCGGGCGAGCCCAGGTAGATCTCGTTCAGTGCGAGCAGGCGCTGGGTGTCGTCGGCGACGGCCTCGACCATGGTCAGTTCCTCGGCCCGGCCCCCGGCGGCGGTCGCCGCACGCAGCAGGGCGGCTGCGTCGGCGCAGCGGTGGCGGACCAGGACCCCCGGGTTGCGCCCCGGGTCGGTGTCGATGCCCACCACCGGCTGTCCGCGCAGATACTTCGCGGTGTTGGCGACCAGGCCGTCCTGGCCGACCACGACCACCACGTCCTCGGGGGCGAACAGGAAGCGGTCCAGGTCCGCCCGTTCCACCCGGGAGCTGCGCCAGGTGAGCGGCACCGCCGCCGCCACCTCCCGCAGCGCCCGCCGCGTGCGGTCGTGGCGGCGGACGACCTCGTCGATCGACCTGCCCCGGCTGGAGAGGAAGAACGCGGCCTGCCCGTGCGTCCCGTGCCGGGCGAGCAGCTCCTCGTACTCGGTCCTGCGGTGCACGATCACCGCCCGCGGGGCCAGGCTCACGCGCCCGCGCCGCCTTCGGGACGTCCGAGCCTGGTGAGGAGCCCGGTGAGGATGTCAGGAGAGAGCGTGATGCTCTCGATGCGCGGCAGGTTCTCCGCCAGCCGGGTCGCCGCCAGGGCGTGCAGCGTGCCCGGGCCGGCTTCGTCGTGCACGCGCAGCCAGGCTGCCTGGGCCTCGGCGCGCGCCGCGCCCGTCTCGCGCGCCGCCTCGGCGTCCGCGCGGGCCAGGCGGACCTTGCGGGTCGCCTCGGTCTCGGTCCGTACGCCGTCCGCCGCCGCCGTCTCCTCGGCCTCGCGGCGGGCGTTGATGCCGCGCTGGTCGATCAACTGCTCTTCGCGCCGGGCCAGTTCGATCTGACTGGCCAGCTCGTTCTCGGCGATGGCACGCTCACGCTCGACGGCGACGGCCCGCCGTTCGTAGGTGGCCCGGTCCGCCTCCTGCTGGATCTGCTCGCGGGCCGGGGTGCGCAGGGCGCGCTCCACCTCGACCTCGGGGCGGATCGCCACGACCCGCACGGCCACCACGTCGATGCCGGTGGCCGGGAGCCTGGTCTCGGCGGCGAGGCCGGCGGCGACCCGCTCCCGCACGGAGGCGACGCCGTCCACCAGGGCGGCGGCCAGCGGAGTGCGGGCCAGTACGTCCAGCGTGTGCTGCTGCGCGGTCTCGGTGAGGAGCGTGGCGATCTGCTCCAGGGGTGCGCCGCGCCAGCTTCCGGTGTCCGGGTCCACGGAGAAGTCGATCCGGTCCGCGGCCTGGGCCGGGTCGCTGATCCGGTAGGTGACGGTGGCCTGTACGGCGACGTCTTGGAAGTCGGACGTACGGGCGTGGAACGCCATGGCCAGCTCCCGGTCGTCGACCGGTACTTCGGAGAGCGCCGCCGACAGCGACCGGTACCAGAAGCTGAGCCCGCGCCCGTCGTGGACGAGCCGGCCGCGCTTGTGGTGGCGGATGTGGACGGTGGGTGCGGAGCGCAGATGGCGCCAGCCGAGGCGCCGGGTGATGTCGGCCATGGCGAACCCCCTTCATTTCGTCAATGCGACGATAACGAGAGGTGTTCATATCGTCAAGGGGACGAAAAGGGGGCTTCCGGGGCTCTGGTGCGGCAGCGGCAAGGGAAGTCGAACCGGGCGGTCCCGCCGACGAGTTCGGCGCCGTGGGGGCGCAGGCGGGCCATGGTTGCGCTGCCGGCCCGGGGCCGGGAAGGGGGCGCCTGTCGCGCGGAAGGCCTCCGGCCGTCCCGCGTGGAGGCGGGGCGGCCGGAGGCCTCACGTCGGGGGCGAGGAAAGCGAAGGGACTAGTTTCAAGGAGTGAGGAGAAGGAAGCCCCTTCATGGCCTCGCCACGGCCACGTTAACAGTCAGGCGGGGATCAGGTCACGCAGGTTTTCCAGGGTGACGATCCGCGACTGCGGGTGCAGCCCGGCGGGCCGCTCCAGGCCGATGTAGGTGACGGGCCCGGCCGGAACCGTCTTGCCGTCCCACGCAGTGACCGTCGTCGCGCTGCCGGTCATCAGGTCGGTGAGGTGGCGCACCGTGAGCTGCTCGCGCTCGACGACGGCGCGCAGCAGGGTCGCGACCGTCGCCCGGTTGCCCTCGACGGTGTTCGAGGACGGAGCCCCCTTCAGGTAGAGGTGCAGCCACTTGGCCCGCCACCGGCCGTCGGCCCCGCGCAGGAAGACCAGCGGCAGGGCGACCCGGCCCGGACCGCGCAGCTCCGACTTCATGCGTACCGTGCGCGGCTCGAACGGGCGCCCCTTCTGCTCGCCCTCGCGCAGCATGAACCCGAAGAACGACTCCTCGGCCTCCTCGAAGCCCTCTCCGGAAAAGATGTTGATCTGCGGCACGATGCAGGCGGCCCGCACGGCGCCCAGACGCAGGTTGATGAATTCCGACGCCCCGTCGGGGGCGTCCGTGATGTCGCCGGAGTGCTCGCCCCCGACACCGCGCAGGTTGGTGTACGACAGCCAGGAGGCGGTCGAGTAGTCGGCGTTCAGGAGCGCCGCCGACAGGTCGTAGTCGGTGGAGTGCTCGCTCTGCTGCCAGTACACGAAGAAGCGCAGGAGTTCTCCGTCGACGCGCGACACCGAGCCGCGCGGCAGCACACCGAGCCCGGAGGCGGTGGCCTTGCCGCTGAGCGGCAGTGCCACGTCCAGGACGTCCGGGTCGATCAGGAGGTGGTCCGCGGCGGGCAGCCGGCGGCGCAGCTCCGCGTCGAGCACGGCGATCAGTCGCTTGCGCTCGGGTGCGAACACCGGCCGGCGGGTGTCGTCGGTGACCCAGGCCCGGCCGAGGCGGTTGACGAACACGCGCTGCTCGCCGGTCTCCTGCTCGCGGTTGTGCAGGTGCTGGCGCACCGACAGCACGACCCGGCCGGAGACGTCGGGGACGACCTGCTCGGCGGCGGCCACGACGACGTCGCGCTCGTCTTGCGTGGAGGAGTCGCGCAGCAGCCGGTCCAGGGAGCGGAAGAGCCTGCCGGGCGCGGTCTTCAGCAGTTCGACCGCGGCGGTGGTGTCGCCCCGGGCGTGTAGCTCCTCGACCCGGCGGTCCAGGGAGGGCGCCGTCTTCTCGCCGCGGGCGACGGCGAACACGTCGGCCGCGTGCGGCCACTGGGGGTACTCGTGCGGGTGCAGCCGCTCGCCGAGCCGCTTCCACCTCTCGCGGTGGGCGTGCACGTCGGCGAGCTTGGCGGGCGCCGCGGCGACGACCGTGTCCAGGCCCGCGAGGAGCGCCCGGCGCACGGGTCGGGGCAGGGTGCGCAGCCGGGTCGGCTCCTGCAGGGTCACGTCGCCGCCCGCGAGTGCGCAGGCCAGGCGGAGCACGTCGGTGACCGTGTCCAGCAGCAGGCCCGCACCGGCCGTCAGCCGGGCCTGGTTGACCACGGCCCGGTTCTCCCGTACGGGTATCTCCTCGGGCTGCGGTCCGTCGGCGCAGTGGCCGGCGAGGTCCCGCAGGTCGCGCAGCCCGTCCTCGCCGAGCGGGGTGGTGGCGGCGGCCAACGCCAGGTAGAGGGCGGTGAGTTCGCCGTCGAGGGCGCCGCCCGGGTGCAGGACCGTCATCCGGTCCCCCGCCGCTGCGATCAGCTCGTCGTGGTGGGCGAGCATCTGGGCGTAGGTGTGGCGGGGGTTTCCGTACGACGGGAGGGTGAGCAGGTTCACCACCCCGGTGCTCAGCTGCTCCATCGTGCTTTCGCGCGTGGTGTCGTCGGCGAGCGCGTCGGCGATGCACCGCGTCCAGAAGTCGAGGGTGTCCGGGACGTTGGCGGGGAAGTCGATGAAGTAGACGTTGTGCCGGACGTGGTCGCCGACCATCTCCCGGACGGTGCCCAGCGTCCGTACGGCGGTCTCGATGACCGCGTCCTCGCGGAGCCCCGACAGGTGCGCGAGCAGCTCGGCCGACAGCTTGAAGCCCACGGACATCAGCGCGGCGTCGAACTGCTGCGCCGCGACAGCGCCTTGGCCGGCGGGCCCGGTGGGGCAGGGGATGCGGTGGGTGTGCCTGAGGAGCAGGGGTTCGAGTCGGTGGACCATCCCGGGATGATCCCAGGGCGGCGAGAGCGGCCGCACCCGGTTTTCCCTGATGCGGGGGCAAACGCCCGGCCCGGACCCGGCAGGCGGGGTGCTCGGATGCGACTGTGGTCGCAGGGGCCGCGCCGTGGACTGCGACTGCGGTCGCATGCGGGGGCGACCGGGGATCGATGTGGTTCGCGGGCCCCGCTCCGAGGATGGCCGGGTGACCGAGATCATCGCGGGGCTGTACATGTCCCCCCTGGAGTTCGTTGCCGTGCTGGGCGCCGTCGCGCTGGTGGTGGCGCGCTGGCTTCCCGCCGCTGCTCGCCCGCCCGTCACGATCGCGGCGGGGGCGGCTCTCGCGCTGTCCGCGGCCGTGCTGGGTGGGGTGGGGGTCCGCTGGCAGATGCTGCCGGTGCTGGCAGGCGGCGGCGTCGCGTTGCCGTTCGCCCTCTCCCCCCTGCTGCGGCGCCGGGCCGGCCGGCCGGCGCGGCGGGCCCGATGGTGGCGGGCGTTGCCGGGGTCGGTGGCCTGCGCGGGCCTGATCGCCGCGGGTCCGGTGGCCGCCTGGGGTTTTCCGGTACCCGTGTTCCCCGAGCCGTCGGGCCGTTTCGCGGTCGGCACCCGCGTGGTGCAGTGGACCGACGCGCGCCGCCCCGAGAGCTTCACCGCCGATCCGGACGACCGGCGCACGGTCGTGGTGCAGCTCTGGTATCCCGCGCAGAAGAGCGCCGCAGGCGCGCAGCGGGCCCAGTACCTCGGACGCACGGAGCAGGAGGCGCGGACCGTGTCCGGCGCCCTCGCCCGCGGGGTCGGCTTGCCCGGCTTCCTGGTCGACGGCGTCCCGCGGGCCCGCACCCGTTCGGTCTTCGACGCCCCGGTGGCCGGCGGGGGCGGACGGTTCCCGGTCGTGCTGTTCTCTCCCGGGTCGGGCGGAGTGCGTACCCAGAACACCGCCTGGGCGGAGGAACTGGCCAGCCACGGCTATGTGGTCGCCGCCCTCGACCACCCGTACGACTCCGCCGCCGTCGTCCTCGACGACGGCCGGACGGTGCATGCCGAGACCGCCTCCACCGGAGACCGGGACGAGGACGAGGAGCCGGCGGTCGGCTGGACGGCTGTTCGGGCCGCCGACCTGCGCTTCGTCCTCACCCGGCTGGACGATCTGGACCGAGGCGAGGTGACGGGCCCGTTGACCGGGCGCCTGGACACCGGTCGGGTCGCGGTCACCGGTCATTCCATGGGGGGTGCCGCCGCTCTGCAGGCAGCCCGCCAGGACCACCGGTTCGACGCCGTCATCGATCTGGACGGCTATCCCCACGGCCCCGCCTCCCCCTCCCTGCACCAGCCGACGCTCGCGCTCACCCAGGCCGTCACCCCCGGAACCGACCCGCGCTACCTACCCCGCCTCACCGAGGTCCTCGAACTCAACACTGCGACGAGCTACCGGCTCACTGTCCCCGGCGCCGCACACCTCACCTTCGTCGACGGCCCCCTGTACCTGCCGCCTGTGCCCTCGCTGGTCGGCTCCCTGGGCCGCGCCGAGAGCCCGCGGGTCGTCGCCGCGACCACTCTCGCCTTCCTGGACAGCACCCTGCGGCACAGGCCAGGCGACCTGGCCGGCGTCCTGTCGGCCTACGGCGACCTCGGCGTCTACGGGCGGGCGTGTGCGGGGCGCCCCGGCTGCGGCTGAACCGGCGGCCCGTCCGTGAAGAGCACCGTGTACGACGCGGGGGGCCGGCGAGGACGTGTCCGTACGCCCGTACCCGACCGTCTGAAGGCGATTGCGGCCTACGGGTAAACGCGGCGCCCCGCCACGGGTGTCCAGCGGTGTCGAGTCGGCAGGGCATCTGCCGACGCTACGTGGTCGGCAGGGGATGTGGTCGGGTATGTGGGAACCGGTGGTGATCGCGGTGCTGGCCGCTACGGTCAGGATCGTCCTGCGTGTGGTGGCCTGGCGGCGGGAGGCGGCCCGTGAACGTGAACGGGGCCGGGTGGTGCTCGCCGCGCTGCGCCTGGCGGGTCGCCGTGTCCAGGTGGAGGAGCGCCGCGCGGACGGGGGCGTCCTGATCGTGCGGGGCGATGGCCTGGCCGCGTCGAGCGGCCGGGAAGGGGAGGCACGATGAGCGGCGGGGCGGGCGGTGTCCGGGCCGGTGCGCAGGAGCCCGCAGCGCGCGGTGGCGGCGAGGCGGCGGGGAAGGGGCGCGCCCCCGTCGACTTCGACGCGTTCTTCGCAGCTCATCGTCCGGCGCTGCTGGCCCGGGCGGTGATGCTGTGCGGCAGCCGTCAGGATGCGGAGGACGCCGTCCAGGACGCCTTCCTCGCGGCGCTGGAGAACTGGGACCGGGTCGGCGGCTACGAGCAGCCGAGCGCATGGGTGAGTCTGGTGATGCGCAGGAAACTGTGGCGGGCGCTGCGTCTGCGCATCAGGGCCAAGCGGGCGGCGCTGGAGGTGGCGGTGCCCCGCCAGGCGCTGCCGGAGGAGACGGTGCAGGCCCGGCGGGTGCTGACCGCGATGGCCGCCCTGCCGCCGCGCCAGCGGATGGTGCTGGTCATGTACAGCCTCTACGCCATGACCCACCAGGAGATCGCCGGTGACCTGGGCATCGCGGCGTCCACGGCACGGGGGAACCTCCGCAAGGGGCGCGACAACCTGCGGCGCATGCTCGGCCTGGACCCGGGCACCGATCCCCTGGGCGAGGTGCCGCTGGTGGGCACCGGCGGCCCCGTGCCCGGTGACCGGCTCGCCGCGGCCCTGAGCTCCACCGAGTCCTGGCTCTGCTCGGCCTTCGAGGAGGACGAACGGGCACCGCGGCGGGCGCGGGCAGACCTTGCCGGCCGGCGGCGCCGGGCCGCGAGGCGCACGTGAGGGGGGTGAAGCCGACGGCGACCGCGTCGCGGGCACTGATCGGCTGCGCCATGCTGGCCGGAGTCCACCTGCTCGCCGTCGCCGTCCTGGCCGCCCAACTCCTGCTGGTCGTCGCCGTCCTGACCACGCAGACCTGGCAGCTGGCCGTGTTGGGCTCCCTCACCGTGCTCCCCGTCTCCACCCTTGCCTACGGGCTGCTCACCGGGACGTCCGAAGACGCGGCCGAGGGCCCCAGGATCGTACTGACCCCGCAACAGCAGCCCGAACTGTGGGCTTTGACCCTGGAGCTCGCCGGCGAGCTGGGAACCGCCCCGCCCGCGACGATGCGCCTGTCCGACACCGCCAACGCCTGCGCCGGCGAACGCAGCAGGCTCCTGGGCCTGGTCGGGGGCGCCCGCACCCTGGACCTGGGCCTGCCCCTGCTCCTCGGGGTCACCGGGGACGAGCTGCGCGCCGTCCTGTGCCACGAACTGGGGCACTACGCGGGCCGGCACACCCGGCTGGCCGCCGTCGGCCACCGCGGCAGCGTCGCGCTGGAACGCACGGTCCGTCACCTGGAGCTTCTGGCGGCCGACCAGACCAGCTTCAAACCGCCGGTCCGGCTGCTCCTGGCGCTCACCAAGGCGTACAACGGTGCCTACCTGCGCCGGACTCTGGCCGTACGGCGCAGTCAGGAGCTCGAAGCGGACGCCGCGGCGGCCCGGATCGCCGGGGCACGCGTGGTCGCCCGGGCCTTGCGGACCGTGCACGCCCTGGCACCGCTGTGGGACGAGTTCGCCGGGAACCGGGCCCGGCCGCACGGGCCGGCGCCACCGGCCGGGAAGGGCGCAGGCGGGTCGCTGCCCCGGCTGGTGCTTCCGGCCGGGGTGTTCCGGGACTTCGCGGACCGGCTCGCCGATCCGACGGGCGTGCCCTCGGCCGAGTTCGGGGAGGGCGCGGCACGCACCGTCGTCCCCGGGGACGGGCTCGGCAGTCATCCGCCGCTGGCGGTCCGGTTGGCGGCCCTGTGCCCCGACGGCGACCCGGGCAGCGCCCGCCGAACCACCGTGAGCGCTCCCCCTCCCGCCGCGGGCCTTCTGCGGGAGCTGCCCGAGCTGGCGGAGGCCTTGCAGGATGCCGCGCGCCCTGGCGGTGGGGCGCCCCCCGCACGGGCCGGCGCCACCGTGTCGATGGAACCGCCCCGGCTCACCCAGGCCTTTCTGCGGTTCAAAGTCAGGACCGCGCTGATCGGGATGGTCCTGGTCTTGGCGGGGAGCGTCCTCGTCCACACCGCCCTCTCCCCGCCCCGCCCCGACGCGCCGCCGTCGTCCCCGCCGCCCGGCACGCGCGACGTCCGGCCCGGGGCGTCGCTCCCGCCGCTGACCCTTCCGACGTCCGCCCTCTCGCCCCTGCCGCCGACGGGCCGGCCCAGCACCCTGCCGCTCCTGCCGGTGAGGTAGCCCGGCAGCGGGAACAGGGCACACCGGCGAGGACCGGCGGCAGGGCGGGGCGCAGACCGGGCGCGGCCGGGTGCCCGGCGACGCGGCCGGGCGCACAAATCGGCTATGCGGGTGGTCATGTCCATTGCAGGAACGATCAAGCCCCGAGTGGAGCCCGTCCGCGCCGCCCCCGTGTGGAACGTTGGAGGCACAAGCCCTGCCGGAAACGCCGGCGGGGGCCGAAGAACGGAGCGAGCCATGAGCACTCAACTTCCGCCCGGCGTGGTCCAGATCCTCCCCGAGGGCGCGCCGTGCCCGCCCAAGACCCTGGCTCTGTACCGGGACTACAGCTGCCAGGGCCCGGGGTACGGGATCGGGGCCGGCTACAACGTGGACCTCGGCCGGCTGCCGCTTCCCGGCGGCGGCAGCATGTCCAAGAACGTCTCGTCGTGGGTGAACCTCACGGACAGCGACGCGAAGCTGATCGGCAAGGGTGAGCGCATCCTGAAGGCCGGCGAGAAGCTGGAGGAGCCGGCGGGGTACAACGACACGGTGGAGCGCATCGCCTGGGTGTAGCGGGGCCGGCCGGCCTGGGCGCGGGGCGAGCGTGGAACACGGCGCTCGCCCCGCGCCCGGTGCTGCCGCTCCCCTTCTGCGGGCGCTCGTTCCCTCTCACACGGTCGGTGCGTCGACTTCGCAGGCGACGGCCCGGAAGGCGGCTTCTACCCGGTGCTCGCCGCCCGGGGCGTGGCAGCCCGGTCGGCGCAGCCGGGGGGCAGGTAGGCGTGCAGGGAGCGGAGTCCCGGGAGGGGGCTCAGGCCGTGGGGGCGCCACGTTCGGGCGTAGGCGGGAGGCGGTGCGCCGTCGGACGTCAGCAGGACCACCGGCCGGAGGCAGGCCATCGCCTGGAGTGTGCCGGCGCCGATGCTCCCGTCGTGGCCGCCGACCTGCCGCGAGGAGCAGCCCAGCGCGTAGGCCACGCGGACCGCCTCGTGGCCGCTGACCGTGCAGGGCGGACGGACGCCGTGGCCGTGCAGCTCCTGGGCGGTGCGCGCGTACGCCGTGCGCGTGAGCCGGTAGCGGTCCGCCGCCCGGTCGAGGACCGCGTACTGGACGGCGAGGTGCCCGGCCAGCGCGACGGCGAGGGCGGCCAGGGCAGGCCTGCGCCAGGTCCGGGCGGCGTGCACGAGGGCCTGCGCCGCGGGCAGGGCGAGCAGGGCGTACGCGGGCAGCAGGAACCGGGGCGCCGCGTAGCCGATGAGGAACAGGTACGGCACGGATACGGACGCGGCGGCCGCGGTGGCCAGGACCAGCGGCCGGCGCCGGCCGCGGGCGACGGCGATCCCGGCGGCCACGGCGACCGGCAGCCCGAGCCACCACAGGGCGAGCTCGGGGTGGTTCAACGGCACGTCGCTGCACGGGCGGCACAGCGTGCGGCCGGACAGCGCGCGCAGCTGGGCGCCGAAGGCGAACTGCCCGGCGAATCCGCCCTGGATCTCCCCGGCCCGGTGCAGCCGGGCCGTGAGCCCGCCGTAGCGCAGGTGTGCCTCCACCACCCAGGGCAGTGCGCCCAGCGCGACGCCCCCGGTGAGGGCGACCAGCCGGCCCGGTGCGCGGGAGGCGAGGGCGGCCGCGGCGAGGGGCAGGGCCAGCCAGAGCGCGTCGGAGGGGCGCATGAGCGCCACCACGGCCATGGCGGCGGCGAGGCCCGCGTGCGTGCCGCGCGAGGCGGGCAGCAGGAGGCATGCGACCGCCGCGAGGGCCCCGTAGGCCACCCACAGGTTCGGCATGGCCTGGGAACCGTAGAGCAGGGTGATCCACAGGCTCGCGAACAGCCCGGCCGCCGAGACCACGACCGCGGGCCGCAGGATCGCCAGCCAGAGCCGGAAGGACCCGAAGAGCGCAGCCCCGGAGAGCAGGGCGAACCAGATCCGCAGGGCGGTCGGGTCCTGGCTGAGGGCGGCTGCGGGGGCGGCGAGGAAGGTGATGCCGCGGGCGCGCGGGGCGCTGAAGAAGGCGGCCGGCACGTACGGGCTGACCTGGCTGACGTAGACCGCCTCGTCCCAGCCGATCCCCGACCCGGGGACCACGAGCGCGAACTGCACCGCGGTGAAGAGGCAGGCCACCACGGCGAGGGGGCGGGTTCCGCAAGCCATGCGCCCACGCTGCTGCACGCGCCCCGTCGTCGCGGCGACCGGGGCGGCGACGGGCCGTCGCGTCCTGCGCGTGGAGCAACGGCGTGGTCATCCCGGTCACGGAGTCCGCCGCCCCGCCGGACGCCCGCACCCCGCCCCGCCCCGCCACCCCGCCCCGCCGCGTCGGCGGGTCGGCGGGCCGGCGGCCCGGCGGCCCCCGTCGGCGGGTCCGCTGCGGAGGACTCCGGCGCACCCGCCCCGTCGCATACCCGCAGCGCGCTCGCCGTCTGCGGCGGGCGTCGGGACGCGGACGGGGGCAGCGGCCGTGCGGCTGCTGCCCCCGTGCGGGTCGTGCGTGTGCGCGTCCGTCAGGCGCGGCGCCGGCCGTCGCCGTGGCCGCCCGCCTGCCGGTGGTGTCAGCGGGCGGAGTACCCGAAGGCCACGCCGTTGGCCGGCAGGCCGCCCGAGCCGGGCTTGTAGGTGGTCACGGGAGCGACCTTCCCGCCCTGGGTGACGTTGGACATCGGCAGCGCGTAGAGCGCTCCGGCCGCGTTCGGTCCGAAGGGCATCCCCACGTACAGCTTGGTCGCGGTGAGGTGGATGTTCTTGCCGAGCTGCTGGTTGGCGCCGGGCGTCCCGGGGATCCCGTCGCCGTCGCCCGCCTCGATCCAGCGGTCGTTCGGTCCGGCCGAGCCGGCCATGGAGAACGTGTGGACCGCGCCCGCCCTGGCCGCGGTTCCGAGCGCCTCGCCGGGGGTGCCGACCGCGAGCCGCATGGAGGCCACGGTGCTCACCGCGCCCGGGGCGGTGTTGACGGCGGTGAGCGTCTCGCCCATGCGGTCACCGGTCTCGGAGGTGCCGGAGACTTCGTCCTGCGCGGTGCCCTGCTTCAGCTCGCGCAGGTAGCTCCAGCTTCCGTCGGCCTTGATCCGGACCAGCACCACGCGGCCCGCGTTGAGCCGGTTCTCGGTGCCCACGACCACGCCCTCACCGGGCGAGCCGATCGCGAGGATCGATTCGGTCGGGGCCGGGGAGCCCGTGGGCCTGAACGGTGCGATGGCCACCGCGTAGCCGAACTGGTCGCCCGCCTCGGCGTCGCCGGAGATCGCGGCGCTGTCCTGGTCGAGACCGGCCAGCGGGGCCGGGCGGCCGTCGGCGTCGTACGCGTTGGCGTCGAAGAGGACGACACCGCCCGCCTTCGTCTTGGTGCCGAGCGCCTCGTTGGGGGAGGCGATGGCGATGTAGTTGGCGTCCGCGGTCAGGGCGAGGCCGAAGTTGTCGTCCTTCTCGGGGTCGCCGGGGACGCCGGGCTTCTCCTGGCTGATCGTCAGGCTCGTGTTGCCGTGGATGTAGAAGGCGGTGCCCGCGCCGGTGAGCGTGCCGATGGCCTCGCCGGGCGAGCCGGCCAGCAGGTACGGGCGGCCGGCGTCGTTGACGGCCGCCGCGAGCGAGTGCCCCATCCGGTCGTCGGCCTCGGCTGTGGACGCGGCGATCGCGCCGGTGCCCATGCCCTGCTCGAAGTGCGTGGCCTTGAGGGTGCCCGCGCCCAGGCCGCCCGCGGAGCCGTACAGGATGTCGACCATGCCGGCGTTCGCGGCCGTGCCGATGTCCTCGCCGGGGGTGCCGACGACCAGGTCGGTGAAGCCGTCCTTGTTCCAGTCGACGGTGGTGAGGGTCTCGCCGAAGTAGTCGTCCTTCTCGGAGCCGCCCGGCACCCAGTCCAGGTCCTGGCTGAGCTCCGCGGTGCCCTTTCCGGCGCCGTACACGATTCGGATCAGTCCGGCGTTGGCGTTCGTGCCGACGGTGGCCTGGGTGTCGGAGATCGCGATGTCCTCGGCGCCGTCGCCGTTGAAGTCGCTCATGCCGACCGGCTTGGGGGTGTTGCCGCCGCCGCCGAGCGCCGCGCCGAGGTCGATCCGGGGCGTGGTGGCACCCGTGTAGGTGACGGGCCGGCCGCTGTTCTTCAGCAGGGCCGTGAGGTCCGCGACGCTCTTGGCGGGGTAGGCCTGCTTGAGCACGGCGAAGGCGCCGGCCACGTGCGGGGCCGCCATCGACGTGCCGTTCTTGGAGGCGTAGGTGCCGCCGGGCACCGAGGAGACGATGCTCGTCCCCGGGGCGAAGAGGTCGAGCAGCGGGCCGCGGTTGGTGAAGGTGGACAGCTCGTCGTCGTCGGTGGTGGAGCCGACCGTGACGGCGGAGGAGATGCAGCCGGGGACGCTCACCGCGTCGGCGTAGCCGTTGTTGCCGGCCGCGACCACGGTGGCGACACCGGCCGCGAGCAGGTTGTCGACGGCCGCCTTGCGCGGGTCGGCGTCACAGGCGGCCGTGTAGTGGCCGCCGCCCAGGCTCAGGTTCGCCGCGACGACCGGCGTCCCCGCCTGCTTGATCTTCAGCACCTTTTCCAGGGCTGCCAGTTGGGCGCTGGGGAAGCTGGCGACGCAGGGTGCTTCGCCGGCGCAGGAGTCGGCCGTGTTGAACTGGGAGAAGACCTGGATCGCGATGATGTCGGCGCCGGGGGCGACACCCGTCTTGGGCGCCCCGGTGGCACCGGTGCCCTTGCCCGCGGCGATGCCGGCCACGTGGGTGCCGTGGTCGCAGGCGGTCAGGGTCGCGCACGGTCCGGAGTCGGTGTCGGCGGAGCCGGGGCCCTCCTGCTCGGCGGTGCCGTTGGGGCAGAGGCTGGTGGCGCCCAGATCCGCATCGATGGGCGAGAAGCAGGCCTCGGTCTTGACCCGGCCCTTGAGGAAGGGGTGCTGGGTGGCGACGCCGGTGTCCAGAACGGCGATCGCGGTGCCCGCGCCGGTCTTGCCCGCCTTGGCCGCCGCGTCGCCGCCGATGAGCGGGACGCTCTCGTCCAGGCTCGCCGGCTCCGGCTTGTCCTCGGTGACGGCGACCACGCCCGGCTGGGCGGCGAGCCGGTCCAGGCCCGCCTTGTCCACCTTGAGCGTGACCACCGGCAGCGACTCGAAGTCCTGCTTCGTCTCACCCGCGGCGGCCGCCTCGGGGAGGTCGGTGCGGCTCTTGGTGAGCACGTTGACGCGCAGGGTGCCGGTGTCGGCGGCCCGCGCGTACAGCGGCGGGTCGACGACCCCGCCCGGGACCGCGGCCTTGACGGCGTCGGGGACGCTCGCCGGCGCGGCGGCCCGGGCCGGTATCGCGCCGAGGGTGGTGGTCACCGCGACGGCGACGACCGTGACCCAGATCTTCTTGTTCATGGTGCCTCGGGGAGCAGGGGGCCTGGCGCGGCCCGTGGACGGGCGGGCATGGCCGGACCCGTGGAGAGGGGGGGGAAGAGGTGGGGTGCGGACGGGCCGGGCGGCGCTGCTGCGGCGCCACCCGGCCCGGTCCCCTCCCGAGGGCGTGGACCTCGGGAGGCCGTGCGAGGGGACGTCAGGAGTCCGCGCCCGTCATCAGGTGGCGTTCGCGCCGTTCTTGGCCCGCCCGAAGACCGTCACCGCGCCGAAGTAGGTGTTGGCGAGGGAGCGGCAGGTGCTCTTGAAGTAGTAGGCGGGGCAGGTCTTGCTGTAGAGCGTGCTGTAGAACACGGAGTCCACGGACAGGCCCTTGTTGCGCGACAGGTAGTACCGGTAGCCCTTGTAGGAGTTGCCGATCAGGCCGTAGCCGTAGTCGTGCATGTCGCAGGAGGGGCTGAAGTTGTAGCCGAGCGGCTTGTCGGGCGCGGTGGTGCAGTGGTCGTGGTTGATGCCGCGGACCTTGTAGCCGGTCGGGGTCGTCTTCCACTGGGGCGAACGCCAGCCGTAGTGCGCCACCTTGGAGGTGCAGCCGGTCTTCCAGTAGTACATCCAGTGCCGCGCCCAGCTGCACTTCGCCGGGTACGACGTCGGGTCGGTGATCTCGCCGCCGGGGAAGTCCGAGGCGGGGGGCGCGGTGGTGACGCCGGTGCTGTCGTTCGGGGCGTCGCCCTCGACGGGCAGGCCCGGGGTGGGGACGGCCTCGCCGTCGAGGGTGGCGGTCGGGGCCGCGGAGTTGGCCGCGAAGCTCAGGTCCCAGCTGCCGTTGGTGGGCGAGCTGATGTCGGAGAGGCGCTTGGTCGCGTCGTAGCCGTAGGTGGCCTGCGGCTCGGCTCCCTCGCTCGGGTTGGCCACGGTGCGCAGCAGGCCGGAGGAGTCGTACGCGTACCGGGCGAGGGTCTGCGTGGTGGCGCCCTCGGTGACGGTGATCTGCTTGACGCGGCCCGCGTAGTCACCGAAGGAGGTGCCGGCGGCGGTGGTCGAGGCCGCGTAGGTGACCGAGGTGGAGGTCGCGAGCCGCTCGCCCGCGGCGGGGTTCGAGACCTTGGACACCCGGCCCTGGGCGTCGTACTGCACCGTGGTGGCGTAGACGTTGTTGCCGACGCTGGTGACCCGCCACTTGTCGGTGCCGGTCGCGGTCTGCTGCCACTTGTACGTGGGCTTGAGGTCCGCGGCCGGGATGGGCGTGCCGGCGGCGTCGGTGAACGCGTCGTCGCCGGAGGCGACCGTGGAGAGGTCCACGCCGAGCACCTCGACGATGGACGTCACCAGGGTGCCGGTGGCGTCGTTCCACTTGGAGGTCGCCGTGACCTGGGACCCGTCGGTGGTCGCGTACTTCTTGACGCCGCCCCCGTCCGGGTAGTCGATGCTCGACTTCAGCGCGTACGTGATCTTCTCGTCGACCCCGAGGTCGGTGACGACGATGCTGTCGCCCTTCTGCTCCAGCTTCCGGTTGAGCTGGCCGCCGACGAACTCGGCTTCCCAACTGGGGCCGAACACACCCATCTCGGGACGCGTGGCGGGCGCGGACTCGGGCCTGGCGAGGCCGCCGTCAGGCTGCGCGGCGACGGTGTGGCGGCGGCCTATGAGGCCCGCGTCGACGTCGTTCTCGGCGACCTGGAAGGTCTTGTCCTCGGTCGAGTACTGACCGGGGCCGATCGTGGACAACGCGCCCTGGGCCAGGGGCTGGTCGGGTATCTGGGCCGCCGCGGCCTGCGGCTGTGGGGCGGATTCGACCGCCACGGAGTGCTGCGGCATGAGCAGCGTCAGTGACAGTGCGGCAATGCAAGGAAGCGCGACTTTGCGCACGAGTCCCCCCTCGTGTTCGTTCTTGGCTGGTGATCGCTGCGGACAGTAGACGGCTGTTGATCATCTCCACAAGGCGCGTCGGACGCGGACACGGCCGAGCCGCGCTTGCTCCCGTGAAGCCGCCACCGGCGCCGAATACCCGCACACGACTGAGTACTTGTACTCATGTGGTGCTCAGGCCGCCGCCCCAGACTGTGGGCATGGCGCAGACCCCGGTCCCGACCGGATCACGCGCCCGACCGGCGCCGATGACGGTCACCGCACGGCCTGCGCGGCCGGTGCGCCACGAGGCCGGGACGCCCCGCTCAGCGAAGCCGAAACGACCTTCGTCCGTACACGCACAACCCCCGGAAAGCATTACAAATAGCAAATAAAAAGATCCAAGACTCGGTTCTGAGTGACCCCGGTCCTTTATCCGACACTTACGCCGGAAGGGATCTCATCGACTTTGAACTACCTCAAACAGGACGTACACCACCCGAAGCCCGCTCCTTCCGGAGCCTTCGAGTGGTGCACACCTACCATCCCCCGCCCACCTGAACCGATCACCACATTGGTTGCACTGGCAATCTCGCGGACTACCGTCGGAGCGGGGCCCACTACCGGGGACCGCGTGCGTGAGCGACGCCTGGACCGCGACCGCCTCGACCCGGCGGACCAGAACGTCCGCCTCCCGTGACGCGGGAGGCGGACGCCGCGCTGCCCGCGCTACGAGACGTCGGCGCGGACAGCCTTCCCGAGCAGGCCATCGGTGTAGGCGACGGTCTTCGGGGTGAACGTGCAGGCGACGGCCGGGGCTGCGCCCGGTACGTGCCGGGGGACGTCGGGCTGATCGGGGGGGGGACCCGGTGGCCGCCTGGACATTCACCGGACGGCAGAGGGGGACAACCCCCGGGTCGGCCGGGGTATGTGCCGCATGGTGGCCCGGATGCGGTGCGGACAGCCTGGGGGCATGAACATTCACAAGTCGGCCCTGGTCGCCCTGCTCCTGTCGGTCGGTGTGACGGCCGCCGCCGTACCGGCCGGCGCGGCGGCGCTCGCGCCCGCCGGCGCCACTGCCTCCGTCTCTGTTTCCGCCTCCGCCGCCGAATCCCCGGTCACGGCCCTGGGCCGGGTCGCGGCCCCGCTGCGCTCCACCGACCCGCGGGGGCGCCTCGGTGATCTGCGGGCGCTCGGCCGGATGGTGGGCGACGCCGAGGTCGTGGGTCTGGGCGAGGCCACCCACAGCTCGCACGAGTTCTTCACGCTCAAGCACCGGGTGTTCCGCTACCTCGTGGAGGAGAAGGGCTTTCGCACCTTCGCCCTCGAAGGCAGCTGGAGCGCCGGGCTGCGGCTGAACGGCTACGTCCTGCACGGCAGGGGCGATCTGCGGCAGATCATGGACGAGGAGTTCCAGAACGTCTACGCCAGTTGGAACAACGCCGAGTACCGCGACCTGGTGCAGTGGATGCGCGACTACAACCTCCGGCACCCGAAGGACCCGGTGCAGTTCATGGGCAACGACAGCGCGTACGCCGGCCCGGAGCTGTACGACCGGGTGGACGCCTACGCGGCCGGGGCGCTCCCCCACCTGGCACCGCGCCTCGCCGAGCTCTACCGGGGCCTGCGCCCGACCACCGGCGCGGACGGCTACGTCGATGCGTACCTGGCCAAGCCGCTCGCCGAGCGGAGGGCCCTCGCCGAGCGGACGGCGCTCGCGGTGACGCTGCTCGAGCAGCAGCGGCCGGGCCCGGATGCCAGCGGCGAGGCGTACGCGTGGGCCGTGCAGCACGCCACCGCGATCGACCAGATGGCCAGGCTCTTCGCCTACGACCACAACGACTCGCAGCAGGTGGCGGAGAGCATGCGCTACCGCGACTCGGTCATGGCCGCGAACGTGGTCTGGTGGCAGCAGCGCACCGGGAGCAGGATACTGCTGGCCGCCCACAATGCCCATGTCGCCGTGGAGACCTATACGCCGGCCTCCTACCCCACGGTGCAGGGCACCTTCCTGCGCGAGGCGTTGGGCGGACGCTACGTGAGCGTTGCCGCCACCTTCGGGCGGGGCTCGTTCAACGCCACCGGGCAGGACGGCGTCATGCGGGAGGCCACCGTGGGCGCCCCGCGGCCCGGCAGCGCCGAGTACACGCTGGACCGGGTCCGCGCGGGCGACTTCGTCGTCGATCTGCGGAACGCACCGGGTGGGGCGCGCGCCTGGCTGGCCGCGCCGCACCCCGTCAAGCGCATCGGGACGGCCTATCCCGCGCCCGACACGGATCCGCGGATCGCGCTCGCGCGGTCGCACGACATCCTCATCCACCTGCACCGGGTCACCGCGGCCCGGCTGCTGAGCGCGCCGGCCGGCTAGTGCTGTGACCGGAAAGGTTTGCCGGGGCGCGGTGTCCGGTGCGGTGGATCGCAAGGCGGAGGGCCGCGGCTCGTACTGGACGTACTCGCGGGGTCCGACAACGCGGCGAGGTGCCGTGCCGGGCGCCGCGACCCGGTGAATCTTTCCGGTCACAGCACTAGCCGGCCCGGGGTCCGGCGCGGGCCCGCGGCTGCGCCGGGGCGTTTCAGGGGGTGAAGACCTGGTGCAGGGTGTCGATCGCGGGCCCTTCGCCGGAGCTCACGTCGGCTCCCAGGTGGTAGCGGAAGACCAGGCCCTGGTCGGGGTGGGCGACGAGCCAGTCGATGAGCTGCTGGAGGGTGATCTTCTGGTTCTCGGTGCTCGCGACGACGGGCGTGACGGCGGTGATCTCGGCGTCGGCGGCGATCGGGATGAAGGTCTCCTTGCCGACGGTCTCGAAGGGCGCGCCGTCGGTGCCGGGGGCGCCGCAGCCCCAGTTGCCGTGTCTGACGATCAGGCTGTGGAAGCCGCCCTCGGGGGTGTACCGGTTGACGGCCACCTCGTCGGGGGAGATCGGCATCGTGTGGTCACAGGTGGCCCCGGGGGCCGGGGGCTTGGGTTTGGGTTGGGGTTTCCCGGCGGGCGTCGCCGTCGCCGTCGCGCCGACGGCGGACGCGGCCGGGGGCACGGCCGGGGTCGGGGCCGCGGTCCGGGTCGGTGTCGGCGCGGCCGTCTGGTTCCCGGCGGGCCGGGAGCCGGGGGCGGAGGGGGGCGTGGCGGGCGGCGCGCCGTCATCGGCGTCGTCGCCCTGACAGCCCGTGAGCACCAGCACCCCGCTCAGGGCCAGGGCGCCGAGCAGCGCCCTCTGCCGGACTCGGCCTGCTCGCATGGTCGTCTCCCTCTGCCGCGCTGAAGCGTCGCGTCAACGTAGCGCGGGGAACCGGCCAGGGCGATGGCCTGATCGCGTTTGTCACCGGCCCGGGATGGTGCCGTTGCCCGGCCCGGACCTTTGCGGGGCCGCCCGCTTTCGGGCGGGGTGCGCGAAGGCCGCCGCCTCCCGGCGGCGAGGCGGCGGCCTTCACGGCGTCAGCACTGGCGCAGGCCCGGCGCGGGGTCGACCGACGTGTGGACGTCCACGGCCGGGACGTTGCCCCACTGGCCGTTGTCCAGCTGGGTCCAGTACCAGACGTTGTTGCCGCCGGCGTGCTGGTCACCGCGGCCCCAGCACTGGAACCAGCTCGGGCTCGTGTTCAGCGGTCCGCGGACCGCGGAGTTGTAGCGGCGGTGCTCGTAGCCCCTGGCGCCGACCCGGTTGCCGCACCACAGCTTTCCGTCGGCGCGGACGCCGCACTCGGCGGCCGCGCTCTTCCCGGTGGCGGGCGTCGCCGCGGCGGGTCCGGCCACGGTGGCCGTGCCGGCCGCCAGTGCGGTGGCGGCGAGGCCCAGGGCGATCTTCTTGCGTGCGGACATGCTTCCTCCTCGATGGGGCTCCCTCGGGAGCCGGGTGATGGGTGTGCGCGGTGCGGGTGGTGTGAGTGGTGTTCAGGGGCAGGTGCGTACGCCGTCCAGCCAGGCGGCGCCCTTGATGTAGATGTTGGTGATCCACGCCCCGTACTCGGGCAGGTAGGACCAGGCGTCGTTGGTGTAGCCCTCCGCGGTCACCGGTTCGGCGTGCTTCTGGCACTCGACGCGCACCGTGGTCGGACCGGGGAACCGGTGCACCCGCGGGCTCGTGGTGGAGGGCTCCTCGTGGGTCCACACATCGGTGCCCCAGGTGCTGAACGTGCCGGGGGCCGCCGCCGCGGCGATGCGGACCGCTCCCGCGTAGTCCCCGCCCAGCCGTACGTCGCTGACGGCGATCCGGGTGCCGGACTCCCGGGCTTCGACCATCTTCCCCGCGCCCAGGTAGATCGCGATGTGGTGGACGGAGCCCCCCGACCCCCAGGCCAGCAGGTCCCCCGGCAGCAGTGCCGCGGTCCCCTGGGCGGCCGTGAACCGCTGTTTCACCTGCGGCGAGTGGAACTGGTGGTAGGCGTTGCCGGGCAGCGGGTCGCCGCCCGCCGCGCGGGCGTAGGCGTACCGGACCAGTCCCGAGCAGTCGAAGCCGTGCCGCTCCGGGTCGTGTGCGCTGTCCGGGTCGCTCGGGTCGACCTGGCCGTAGGTCGGCCCCGGCTGCGGTCCGTGGCCGCCGCCCCAGGTGTACCAGACGCCGATCTGTTCGCACGCGGCCCGTACGGCTTCCTGCGCCACCGCGGAGGCCCCGGGGGCGAGCACGCCGCACGACACCGCCGGCGTGGGTGCCGGTGCCGCGGCCGCCGGGGTGCCGCGCGCACCTCCCCACGCGGCCAGGAGGGTCGCCGCCGCCACCGCCGCCACCGCCGCTCTGTGCATCGCCATGTCCGTTCCCCCGTCCCCGTCGCGGTGTCCCGCGGGTCGTCGCCCTCGGCGTGGTGGGCCCTGTCGTGCCCGTCGTACGGAGCACGGGCCGGCCGTCCGCCGGGCACTTCGAGAGTGTGCCCCGCCACCCCTGCGTGTCGAGGAGGTGCGGGTCGCCCACCGCGACGGGAAACGGGAAACTTCCGGGAAACCCCCTCCCACCAGGCTCTTTGAGCGGCCGTCAGCGGCCGGTGGCCGCGCCCGTGCGCAGACGGCGGGGCTCGTCCGCTTCAGGACGCCCGGATCACCCGGATCGCCCGGGTCGCCCGGATCGCCCGGTCGGCCGCCGGCCCGGCCGGGGTCGATGCGGGGTGAAGGACGGGAACGGCCCGGCGGCGGGCGTGCCCCGGGCGCGGTGGCCGGCCGGCTCGACCGGCCCGGCCGGCGACCGGCCTGCCGGGAGCGGACCGGACGTCACCGGACGGGCTCAGGGCCTGGCGTACCAGCCCTTCTCGCCGCCGCCTTCCGACGGGTCGTAGGACTGGTGCAGTGCGAGCAGCGCGGCCACCAGCCGGGGGTCCCAGCTCGCGTCGAGGACCCGGTACTCGTCCGCGACGCCCCGAAAGACGAGGTGCGCCCGGCGTGCGGAGTCGCGCCAGATGACCCTGCGGGGCTTGCCGAAGGCGTCGTCGCCCTCGCCGAGCAGGGACATGAGCAGCCACAGCAGGCTCACGGGCAGGCCGACGGGCCACCACAGCGCCCACCACACCAGGCGCCCGCGGAAGCCGCGCACGCGGTGCCCGGTCGCCGACTCGACGGTCCAGCGCGCGCGGGCGCCGCGCAGGGCGCGTCCGTGCCGGTAGGTGATCCGGCCCAGCGGGGCGCCGTACGGGTCGTCGACGCGGTACACGGCGGGGCGTCCGCTCACGCGCGAGCCCGTCTCCTGCGTCGACACCCGGGCGATCGCGGTGTTGCCCTCACCGACGATGTCGAAGGTCCGGGCGGAGGGGTGCGCGGCGCCCGGGTGGCCGTCGGGCACGCGGCAGAGCGTTCCGAGGACGCTGTGCCCTTCGCGTCCCGCGCCGTCGCCGTGGCGGACGACGACCGGCAAGGGCGTCCCGTACCGCACGTTGTACGTCATCCGCCCCTGGGCCACGCTCTTTGTCCTCTCCCCCGCGTCGCCGCCCGGCGGCGCTTTCGGCCCTCATGATCTCATCGGGCGTCGAGAAGACATCCGGTGGGGCGAGGCCCGGGCTTGCGGAGGGGCCCGGCTGCTACCGGGGGCTTCTCACGGAGAACTCGTTGCCGTCGGGGTCGAGCATCAGCACCCGGTCGCCGTCGCCCCCGCCGCTGTCGGCGCGGGCCGCGCCGAGGGAGATCAGGCGGTCGAGCTCCGCCTCGCGGTCGGCGTCGGCGGGGAGGGCCAGCTCGAAGTACAGCCTGTTCCTGCCCGTCTTCGGCGCGACCGGAGGACCGCCCCACGTGATCTTCGTACCGCCGTGTGGCGATTGGATCGCGGTCTCCTGGTCCTGGTCCCAGACCAGTGGCCACCGCAGCGCCCTGCTCCAGAAGTAGCCGACTTCCTGTGTGCCGTCGCAGGCCAGCGCGCCGATGCGGCCGGTGTCGGCGAGGAACGCGTTGCCCGCCTCGATCACGCAGAACTCGTTGCCGTCGGGATCGGCGAGCACCACGTGTCCCTCTTCGGGGAGTTGGCCCACGTCGATGTGCTTCCCGCCGGCTTCCAGCGCCCTGGCCACCGTCTTGCGCTGGTCCTGCGGGGAGGTGCTCGTCAGGTCGAAGTGCGCCCGGTTCCGGCCGGCCTTCGGCTCCCGGCCCGGCAGGAAGCGCAGGCGGAACCCGGTGGCGTCGGGGGGCAGGATCGCGATGTCGTCGTCCGGGCCGTCGGCCGGCTCCCAGCCCAGGACCTCGGACCAGAACCGCGCGAGGTGCGACGGCCGGGTCGCGTCGATGCAGATCGCGAACAGTTGGCTGGTCATACCCCGTGCATCTCCGATCCGCTGACGGCGGCGGGGCGCCTGGGCCTCCCCCGCGAGCGCAGCCTAGGGGCGGGCGGGCGGTACCCGCATCCGGCTTTCCGTCGCGGGAGGTCCCGGTCCGCAGCGGGGGTCCCGGCCGCGGCGTCGCCGGTCGGGACGGCCTGCCGGCCGCGGGCCGGCAGAAGTGCCCGGCGCCGGCGTACCGCGCTCACGCGTCCCAGGTGACCGGGAGGCTCTTCACCCCGTAGATGTCGGCGGTCTCCGGGCGCAGGGCCACCTCTTCGGCCGGTACGGCCAGGCGCAGTGCGGGGAAGCGGTCGATCAGTGCGGACAGCGCGATCCGCATCTCGACGCGGGCCAGTTGGTGGCCCAGGCACAGGTGGATGCCGTGGCCGAAGGCCAGGTGTCCGCCGTCCTCGCGCCGGAGGTCGAGGAGGTGGGGTGCGGTGAAGCGCTCGGGGTCGTGGTTGGCGGTGTGGTACGACAGGACGACGGTCGTGCCGGCCTTGATGGTCTGGCCGCCGACTTCGACGTCGACCAGTGCGGTCCGCATGAACGACTTGGCGACGCTCAGGTACCGCAGCAGTTCCTCCACGGCCCCGTCGATCAGTGTGGGATCGGCGCGCAGGGCGTCCAGTTGGGCCGGGTTCTGCAGCAGGGCGAAGGTGCCCAGGGAGAGCATGTTGGCGGTGGTGTCGAAGCCGGCGGCGAGGAGGATGAGGCTGATCCCCTTCAGCTCCTCGTCGTTCAGGTCGCTGTCGGTGAGTTCGCTCAGGACGTCGTCGGTGGGGTTCGCGCGCTTGGCCGCCACCAGTCGGGCGAGGTAGTCCTGGGTCGCGGTGTAGGCGGCGATCAGGTCCTCGTCGCTCGTCTCCCCGTTCATGAAGGTGTCGATCTGTTCCTGGAAGGAGTCCCGGTCCTGGTACGGGACGCCCAGCAGCTCGCAGATGACGATGGTGGGGATGGGCTTGGCGAATGCGGCCACCAGGTCCGCCGAGGGGCCGGCCTGCTCCATGGCGTCCAGGCACTCGGTGGTGATCTGCTCGATGCGTTCGGCGAGCAGGCGCATGCGCCGGGCGGTGAACTTCCCCACCAGGGGCTTGCGGTAGCGCGAGTGCTCGGGCTCGTCCATGAGGAGGAACTCGCCGGGGGGCGCCGCGGGGAGCTCGAAGTCGACCACGTTGAGGAGGTCTTTGCGCGAGCTGAACCGGGAGTCGGCCAGGATGGACCTGACCAGGTCGTATCCGGTGATCAGCCAGCCGTCCACGCCGCCGGGGTGGACGTAGCGGCTGATGGGGCCGTGGCGGCGGGCTTCGGTGAATTCGGCCGGCGGGTCGAAGGGACAGCCGGGACGCCGCGCGGCGGGCGGTGTCGTGACGGTGTGCAGGGTTTCACTCATGGGCCGTCCTCGTCGCACGGTGTGACGCGTTTACGATTCGTCGAAAGCTACGTTGCTGTTGACGGAGCGTCAATCCAGTTGGCGACGTTCGGGCTGGTCAGAGACCATAAATTGATGCAATGAGATGAGCCCGAACGCAACGCCGCGTTGCAACGGCTGTCGGGTGAAGGCAACAGTCGCCCCGCGTGTGCACGGGGGCGTGCGGGCTGCCCTGGTCAGTTCGGCGCGGACGCGTGCTGTGCCTGCAGGGTGCGCAGGAGGTCGAAGGCGGGCCGGTCGACCGGGTGCGGGGTGTTGGCGAGGGCGATGACCCCCAGGCGCTTCTCCGGGTCGAAACCCACGAAGGAGGAGAATCCGCCGGTGCCGCCGTTGTGCCAGATCTGGAGGTGGGCGCCCTGCCGGGGGTGGAGGCGGTGGGCCATCCAGCCCAGGTGCACCCATGCGAAGGCGCTTGTGCGGTACTCGACCTGCCGGCTCAGGCGGATCGCGTCCGCGAGGGGCTCGGGGCCGCCGTCCAGTTGGGCCCGGACGAAGGCCGCCAGGTCGGTCGCGGTCGACCGCAGGCCGCCGGCTCCGCTCAGGCCGGCGAGGTGCCAGGGCGGGGTGGGCCGTCGGCGGCGGTCGTGGCCCCGGGCGGAGCGTTGCGCCCGTGCGGCGTCCACGTCCACCACGGTGTCCCCCATGCCCAGGGGGGTGCAGATCGTGCGGGTCACGAGGGTTTCGTAGTCGGTGCCGGCACGGCGGGCCAGGGCCAGTCCCAGCAGTCCGCTTCCGAGGTTGGAGTAGCGGAACCGCGCGCCGGGTGCGGCGCCCAGGCGGGTCCGGGCCAGCCCCGACAGGAGCCAGTCGGTGCTGCAGTGGGCGTACGGGTCCGGCTTGGTGGGGCGCAGCAGGGCCGGGAGCAGCATGCCCTTGGGCAGCCGGGGCAGGCCGGAGGTGTGGGTGGCGAGGTGGCGCAGGGTGATCCGCTCGCCGCCGCGTGAGGGTACGGCCGTCCCTTCCGGCAGCAGGTCGCCCAGTGGTTCGTCCAGGCCTGCTTCGCCGGTCGCGGTCAGCCGCGCCAGGGCCAGGGCGGTGAACGCCTTGGTCACCGACCCGATCTCGAAGAGGGTGTCGGGCCCCGGTGCACGGGCGTGGTCTCCGCCGGTGCTGCCCGCGCCCGCGATCTCCACGTGGTCGCCCGCGAGGGCGGCCACCACCGCCCCGACGCGGCGGTCGGCCAGCTGGTCGGCGGTCTGCTGGGCGAGGGTGCCGAGTTCTTGGTCCATGGCGGAAATCATCGCGGCGTCCGGCCGTCGGGCCGTGGGTCCTGATGATGAATTCCGGTCCGCGCCCCTGCGACTTGAGCAGGAGGGCGATGCGCTGCCTCCTGCGCCGGGAGGAGGACGCGGGGGCGTCAACGCGGTGCGGGGCTGACGGGCGGTGTCGCCGTTCGCGGCGCGCCGGCGTCCTTCCCGCTGCCGGCCGCTGCGCTCCGCCGGATTGCGGCGGCCAGACCGAGGTGGGCGGCTGTGCGGGTGGCGTCCAGGACACGGGCTACGGGGGGTTGGAGCGGGCCGCTGAGGTGGAAGCCGGTTCCGGCGCGGGCCGCTTCGGCCTTGGCCCACAGCAGGGCGCCCAGCCCGGAGCAGTCGCAGAAGGACACCCCGCTGATGTCGATGCGCAGGACGGCGGGGCAGCCGTCCAGGCATCCGCGGACCGCGTCGCGGACGGCCGGGGCGGTCTCCATGTCGAGTTCACCGGTGAGGTGGATGAGACCGTAGCGGTCCGCGAGGACCACCGTGCGGGTGGCCCGCAGCGGGGGCGGGATCACGCCCCGCTGTCGCGGGCCCGCTGTTTCGAGGTGGTGCATCGACTCCCGCGCCTCAGGCTGCGGCCGACGGGTTCGCCGATCCGGAGACGCGGCGGTACTCGGCGTTGATCCGCTGCGCTTCCTCCAGCTGGTCTTCGAGGATCACGATCCGGCAGGCGGCCTCCACGGGGGTCCCGCGGTCAACGAGCTCGCGGGCGCGGGCGGCGAGGCGCAGCTGGTAGCGGGAGTAGCGGCGGTGTCCGCCGGCGGAGCGGAGGGGGGTGATGAGTCGGGCGTCTCCGATGGCGCGGAGGAAGCTCTGGGTGGTCCCGAGCATGTCGGCGGCGCGGCCCATCGTGTAGGCGGGGTAGTCGTCGTCGTCGAGACGGCCGTAGGAGTCGTCTGCGGTCATTGCACCTCTTCTGGAACGTGGAGGGGCCCTGGTGCCTGTGGCACCAGGGCCCCGAAGGAACTGCTACACCATCTGCCGGCCCTGGTACTGCGCCGGCCTTCTGTTTCCGCATGCCCGTCTGGAAGGAGACGTGTGATGCGGGGATCGCGAATGCGTGACCGGAGACCACCTCACTATCGATGTCCTGCGGTACCCGGACTCGCGTGGCGTCCGGGCGATCCTGATGGCGCCCAATCCCTCCGTTCATCCCTCAGGCGATCAACTGCTTACCCACTGGGAACTGCTGGTACTGCTGTACTGCGAACTGCTGGTACTGCTCGCGGCCTGACCCAGCGCCACGCTTCGACAGCCAGCCCCGTCGCCCATCCTGCATCTGCTCTGGCTTGGAACCCCACTGCCGAACCTCCCGGTGC